>JASHSZ010000002.1 GCA_030040815.1 Streptosporangiaceae bacterium | reverse complement strand
TCCTGATCCGGCCGGGATAGCGGATAGCTTCCGCCCCCGAGACCGGCCTCTCAATTGCGACCATGTCGTCTCTCCTGTCTCTGAGCCCACGTCGCGGGCATCTCTCGCCGTGGCCGGTCGCGCGGACACCGATCGCGCCCCCGGACCTGCACTATGGCGATCGTGGCCAGCCGCGACCGGCAGAGAATCTGTCAAATGACTCGCTCTTACAACTCCCTGGGCTGGGAATACGGCCCCGCTGAATGCCACGGCCGATCTAGGCCTCAGGGAGGGTCGGGCCCGCCTGGGAGGATCTCGGCCTGTCTGGCACACCGGGCCGCCGAATCGGGTGCCGCCCACGCCGAGGTCGTCGTGACTACCGCACGCTTGCGGCGCTGGGAAGTTATCGCTCAGAGCTTCGGGAACGAGGCTCACGTCAGTCAGATGGCAGATGCACTCCGCCGCAGGTGCGATCGGCTTCGGAGCACGGCATCGTCTGACGATGCAGTCGGTGCGAGCGCCACGAGTATGTTGAGGCCTGAAGAGCAGAAAGCCGCCTGGTTTCCGGTGGTGACGGGATGCTGTAAGCCCACGCCTTGCCTGTATTCCTGGGCGATAGGCACCAGGGGTTAGCGGATTGAGGCAGCAGGTTCGCGGGCAGGACCGAGGCCTGGGCCTAGTCAGGCTGGTTCCGCGGGGGGCGTGATGGAAGGCGCGGGTAGCGAGCTTCGTGAGGGTTACGCCGTTATCGGCGACCAGAGACTGCACTACGTCGAGGCCGGGAAGGGACCACTGGTAGTTCTGCTGCACGGTTTCCCCGAATTCTGGTACGGCTGGCGACAGCAGATCGAGCCGCTGGCGGCGCAGGGATTCCGTGTCGTGGCGCCTGATATGCGCGGGTACAACCTGTCATCACGGCCGGACGGGGTTGCGGCCTACGACATCGAGCCGCTGGCCGCCGACATCCGCGGTCTCATCCGGGAACGCGGCGAGCAGTCTGCGCTGCTAGTCGGTCATGACTGGGGTGGATCTGTCGCCTGGGCTACCGCGATGAACTACCCGGACGTCGTGGACCGCCTAGCCATCCTTAACGCGGCCCACCCGCGGAAGCTTTTGCAAGGACTGCACCGTCCCGGGCAGCTGCGGAAATCCTGGTACTTCTTCTTTTTTGACCTTCCGGAGCTGCCCGAGAGCGTCGTGCACGCCGACCACTGGCGGTTCTTCCGGCACTTCCTGCGCGACGCCAGCCCGGATTTTGCGCCCGAGGAGATCGACCGGTACGTTACGGCCTGGTCACAGCCGGGCGCAGCGACCGCGATGATCAACTACTATCGGGCCTCCGTGCGCAAGAAGGATCCTGAAGCGCAGCTTCACACCATTCAGGCGCCCACACTCGTCATCTGGGGGCAGCGCGACCGCTACCTCGGCGAGGAGCTAGCCGAGCCGGACCACGATGACGTGCCCAACCTGGACCGCGTCGAGCGCCTGCCCGCCTCGCACTGGGTCCATCACGACGAGCCAGCGCGTGTCACGCAACTGCTCACCGACTTCTTCGCTCCTGCGCAGGCAGCCTAGAAGCCCGATTATCGGCAAGGAATCAATCGACGATGGCTTGACGCGTTGGGCATGAAGGTTGCTGTGGTGGAGGGGGCCGCGGATCGCGGAAAGCACTTACCGAGAGACTGTTCAGCACCGTCAGGTCATCTATGTCATGGGTTCCTGCGCGAACCGCCGGCGCACCACGATCTGGCGCTGCGCCAGCGTCACGGTGATCATCGCCCGCAACGCCGTGGTGCTAACTCAGCAGCTCGCCAGCTCAGCCTCGGCGGTGCACCAAGGCATGCGCCTCCGCGGCGTAGTCACCCAGCCCCCAGGATCGAGCTCGGTGGATGAGCGTTCTGCGGACGGGGTATGACCGTCGGCGCACGTGGGCCGGACCCGGTAAGCAATTCTGGCAGGAACAGCGGGGGATGATCAATGACGACCAGCGCCTCCACGCCAGCCACGCCTGGCGTACTCGATGATCCGCTGCTGAATCGGGGCGTCGCGTTCACCCCGGCAGAGCGCGAGGCGCTGGGCCTGACCGGTCGACTTCCGTCGGCGGTACTGAGCCTGGAGGAGCAGGCCCGCCGCGCCTACGAACAGCTCCACAAGCAGCCAACCGACCTGGCGAAGAACATCTATCTGGAAGAACTGCATGACCGGAACGAGGTGCTCTACTACAAGGTGTTGGGTGATCACCTGACCGAGCTGCTGCCTATCGCCTACGACCCGGTAGTGGGAGAGGCGATCGAACGGTACTCCCACGACTACCGCCGCCCGCGCGGCATCTTCCTGTCCATCGACACGCCCGACGACATGGAGAAGGCGTTTGCCACGCTCAAGCTCGGGCCGGGCGACGTGGACCTGATTGTGTGCAGCGACGCCGAGGAGATCCTGGGCATCGGGGACTGGGGCGTCGGCGGCATTGACATCGCCGTCGGCAAGCTAGAGGTGTACACGGCCGCGGCAGGCATCGACCCGCGCCGGGTGATCCCGGT
>JASHSZ010000111.1 GCA_030040815.1 Streptosporangiaceae bacterium | reverse complement strand
ATCCGGCCCGCCGACGTGGCCGAGTAGAGCCTTTGCCATTGTGTAAGGTCCTCCACACTGAGTGACCAGGTGGACACTGCGCGCAGACGCCGGGCAGCAGGCTCCAGATAGAACACTCCGGGCAGAACACTCCGCACAGAACTATCTGCACGGGAACTGCGCGCTTGATAACACCTCCATGGTCCCACCGTCAAGCCTGCTAGGTCAAGTTGACGATCACGCAGGTCAGAGCGCTGCGCGGAGGCCAGCGGCGACTCGCCGGGCACCTCACAGCGCCGCGAATCCAGCCAGGCTGCCTTCGGCCTGCGCCCATCGGTAGGTCACCCGGCTCACCCTGCCCGGCCGCCGTGGCCAGACCTCGGCATCGAGCCGGCCAAGCAGCTCGCGGCAGCCGTGCTCGGCTCCCTCCGCAACGACCTTGACCCGGCCGTCGGGCAGGTTCTCGGCGTACCCCGTCAGGCCGAGCTCGAGCGCGTTCGCGCGCACCCACCAGCGGAAGCCCACACCTTGCACGCGCCCGTCCACCCACACCGTGAGCCTCACCATCGGCCGTGCCGGGGCCGCGGCTGACAGTGCGGGCACGTGTACGACGACCGGTTCATGAACGGATCCCGGCGGATCGGCGTGCCGCAGCGCGGGCACGGCTCGCCGGCCCGGCCGTAGACGTTCAGCGATCGGTCGAAGTACCCGCTCTCCCCGTTGACGTTGACGTACAGGCTGTCGAAGCTCGTGCCGCCGTCCTTGAGCGCGGCCGTGAACACGTCCGTGACGGCCCCCATGAGGTTAGCGATCTGGCTCGGGCGCAGCCGGTCGGTCGCCCTGGCGTAGTGCAGCTTCACCCGCCACAACGCCTCGTCGGCGTAGATGTTGCCGATGCCGCTGACCAGGGATTGGTCGAGGAGCGCCCGCTTGACGCCGGTGCGGCGGGTGCGCATCCGCGTGGTCAGCCAGCCCAGGTCGAAGGCGTCCTCGAGCGGGTCGGGGGCGATGTGAGCGATTACCGGCGGCAGCTGCGCGCCGTCGGCCGAGACGAGCAGGTGACCGAAGGTGCGCTGATCGGTGAACCGCAGGTCCGTGCCGCCGTCGGTGAACGTGAACCGGACCCGCACATGCGGCGACAGCGGCGCCGCGGCCGGCCCCACGAGCAGCTGCCCGCTCATGCCGAGGTGCGCGAGCAGCGCGTCATCGCCGAGCGGCAGCCACAGGTACTTGCCGCGGCGCCGGGCGCCGTCGACGACCCGCCCGGTCAGCCTGGCCTTAAAGTCGGCAGGCCCGGCCAGATGGCGCCGCACCGCGCGCGGATGCAGCACGGTAACGTCGGCGATGCGCCGACCGACGACGAACTGCTCGAGCCCGCGCCGGATTACCTCGACCTCAGGCAGCTCAGGCACCGGCTAGATCCCCGGCACGTCGGCCTCCGGGCCCGCCAGTCCCTCGGTGATGGCGGTCCAGGCCGCCTCGGCGGCCTGTTGCTCGGCTTCCTTCTTGGACCTGCCCTCGCCCCGGCCGTACGTCTGCGGGCCGATGCGGACCGAGGCGCGGAAGAACTTCTGGTGATCTGGACCGCTTTCTTCGACGTGATACTCGGGCACGCCGAGCATCTCGGCCGCGGTGAGCTCCTGCAGGGAGGTCTTCCAGTCCAGACCCGCGCCCAGCCGGGCCGACCGCGCAATAACCGGGTCGAACAGCCGGTGCACGAGCCCGTCCGCGACCGCGAGCCCCCGGTCCAGATAGACAGCGCCGATCACGGCCTCGAGCGTGTCGGCGAGAATAGACGACTTGTCGCGGCCCCCGGTCGCCTCCTCCCCTTTGCCGAGCCGCACGTAGGCGCCGAGGTCGAGGCCTCGGGCCACGCCCGCAAGGGCGCGCATGTTGACCACCGCGGCCCGGAGCTTGGCGAGCTGGCCCTCCGGCAGATCCGGGTAAGAGCGGAACAGCGTGTCCGTCACGATCAGCCCGAGGACCGAGTCGCCCAGGAACTCCAGCCGCTCGTTGGTAGGCAGCCCACCGTTCTCGTAGGCGAAGGACCGGTGCATGAGGGCTCGCTCCAGCAGCTCAAGACTGACCTCGACCTGAAGCGCGCCCAGCAGGCCAGCTGCTTCAGTCACCTGCCCGCCCTTCCCTGCTGTAATGGCACTTCAGTTACCCGTCCCGTCATCCGGCTCGCCCGCCCGGAAGTCCCTCAGCGCAGCCCATAGACCGCCGCGTCGCTCATGACTGTGACCTGGCTCGGCGTCAGCCAGCCGCACACCGCACTCGGCGCAGAGCCCCTGACAGCCGTCCTCGCACCGCGGCGAGAGCGGCAACTCGAGCACGATCGCGTCACGCAACGCCGGCTCAAGGTCGAGCAGACCGCTGGCCTCGAGCCGGTAGCTGTCCGCGTCCGCCTCGTCGTCGACCGCGGCCTCGCTGGCCCGGACGAACAGCTCCTGGAACCGGACCTTCAGCGGGCCGGTGAACGGCTCCAGGCACCGTGCGCACTCGCCCGCCAGCGGCCCCGTCACGGTCGCCGTTACGAGCACGCCCTCGGCCACGCCCTCGAGCTGCAGGTCGAGCGCGAGCTCGGCGCCCGCGGGCACCCGGGCCAGCTCGACGCCGAGGTGCTCAGGCGCCGGCACCAGCCGGGTCAGCATACGTGCTGATCCAGGTCCGAGATCCCTGGTATCGAAGACCAGCGGGCCGCGGACATCCCGGTGGTGATGAGCTAGCGAGTGAGGCGGCATGGCAGTCGGTAGTAGTGGCACAGTGTCTACATAGCCTACTGGCCGGTCTGCGGCAATCCCAAACGCCGCGGCAACCCTGGGTGGCAGCCTCAGGCCTGCGACAGCCTCGCGTTCAGCTGCGCGAGCACGTTGGCCGGGACCAGCCCGCTGACGTCCCCGCCGTACTGGCAGAACTCCTTGACCAGGCTCGACGACAGGAACGCATAGAGCGGGTTCGTGGTCATGAACAGCGTCTCGACGCCAGCCTGGCTGTAGTTCATCTGCGCCATCTGCATCTCATAGTCGAAGTCGCTGACCGCGCGCAGCCCCTTGACGATCGCCGAGATCTGGTGGCGGCGGCAGAAGTCGACGATCAGGCCCTCGAAGTGGTCGACCCGCACATTGCCGAGCTCCTTGGTGGCCTCCCGGATGAGCTCGACCCGCTCGGTCGGCGTGAACAGGGTGAGTTTGGCCGGATTAGCCCCCACCGCGACGACGACCTCGTCGTAGAGCTGGGCGGCGCGAGTGATGACGTCGATGTGCCCGTTGGTCACCGGGTCGAAAGAGCCTGGGCAGACAACGCGTCGCACTCCGGTTCACTCTCCCGTCGGGGACATCGCAGCAGGCCATACGCCCGCGGCGAGACCGTACCAGACTGTCGCCTCGCCGTATCTGCGGGACCTGTCAGGTTCGTACCCGGCTGGCCAGGTTGGCGCACCCGAGCGGGTCGCCCGCTCGACCGCCACCAGCGCGCCAGGAGCCAGCCAGCCCAGCGTGAGCGCGGTCAGCATGGCGCCGAGCTCTTCGTCCGGCACCGCGTACGGCGGATCGGCGAACACGAAGTCCCGCCGCCGCTGGCTCGGCGGCCCGGCGGCCAGCGCCCGCGCCACCGTGGCGTTGACCACCCGCGCGCCGGGCAGGCCGAGCGAGGCAATGTTCGCGCGGATCACCCGGGCGGCTCGGGCGTCGGCCTCGACCAGCAGCACATCGGTGGCGCCGCGGGACAGCGCCTCGAGCCCGACCGCCCCCGAGCCTGCGTACAGGTCGAGCACCGCCGCGCCGGTCAGACCGCCGCGAATCGCCTCCACGGTGGCGAACAGGCCCTCCCGAGCGCGGTCGCTAGTAGGCCGGGTGATCCGGCCGCCCAGCGCCGCCAGCCGGCGCCCGCCGACCGCGCCGGCGATAATCCGCGGGCTCACGCCTTTTCCAGGAACGAGGTTTGCTCGGCGTCAATGAGCGCTCGAACGGCCGCGGCCAGCCCAGGCTGGCCAGCCAGCGCCGGGTCGGCGTGCACCAGCGCGATCGCCTCCTCGCGCGCCTGGCCGATCAGGTCCTCGTCGCGCAGCAGCTGCAGCAGCTTCAGGCTCGACTTGCGCCCGGCCTGCGCCGTGCCGAGCACATCGCCCTCCCGGCGCTGCTCCAGGTCGATTCGCGACAGCGCGAACCCGTCGGTGGTGGCAGCGACCGCGTCGAGCCGGTCCCTGGCTGGCGCACCCATCACCGCCTCGGTAACCAGCAGGCACAGACCCGGGTCGATGCCACGACCCACCCGGCCACGCAGCTGGTGCAGCTGGGACACGCCGAACCGGTCGGCGTCCATGATCACCATTACGGTCGCATTCGGCACGTCCACGCCCACCTCCACGACGGTGGTGGTGACCAGCACATCCAGCAGCCCGTCGGCGAACGCCAGCATGGCCTTCTCCTTGTCCTCGGCGGGCAGCCTGCCGTGCAGGACGCCCAGCCGAAGCCCGGCAAGCGGCCCGGCGGACAGTTCGGCCGCCAGGTCGAGGACCGCCACCGGGGGGCGCGTCCCGGAGTCCGCGAGATCGATGGCGTCTTCGTCGGCTCCGTCCCCGCCGATCCGCGGGCAGACCACGTAGGCCTGACGGCCCGCCGCGACCTCCTCTCTGATCCGCTCCCAGGTCCGAGTCAGGTAGTGCGGCCGCTCCGCGAGCGGAACCACGTGCGTGCCGATCGGCGCCCGGCCGACAGGCAGCTCCGTCAGCGTGGAGACATCCAGGTCGCCGAACACCGTCATCGCCACCGTGCGCGGGATCGGCGTGGCGGTCATGACGAGCATGTGCGGCCGGCCGTCGCCGGCCTTGTCGCGGAGCGCGTCTCGCTGCTCCACGCCGAATCGGTGCTGCTCGTCGATCACCACTAGGGCCAGGTCGGCGAATTGCACTCGGTCCTCTAGCAGGGCGTGGGTGCCGACGATGATCCCGGCCTCGCCAGAGGCCGC
>JASHSZ010000110.1 GCA_030040815.1 Streptosporangiaceae bacterium | reverse complement strand
CAGTGACCCGCGCGCCAGCCGCGGCCAGCGCGCGGACGGTTGCCGCGCCGAGGCCGCTGGCCCCGCCGGACACGATTGCAGCGGTTCCGTTGATTTCCATGCGCGGAGCATACTTCGGCACTCTTCGCTCGGACCGAACCGGGTTCGGTTTGTGCGCGGAGAATCCGAGACGGCATGGGTTACCCAGAAAGGTTTTACGCGGAGTAAAACCAATCAGTAACTTACCGCGAGTCGCTTTGTTGTGATGCCGGTCACTACGTTCCGGCTGGCGCCTGCGCGACCGGTCGCGGCAGGACTAGGTCCAGGCAATTCTAGGCCGGGCTATTGCCGATCATCGCCGGGCGGAACCGCTGCTCATTCCGCTGCCGATGAACAGCATGGGTTTGATCCTGCACATCGGCGTCGGCGGCGTATCCGGCATCCTGCATCGGCGCGGTCTTGATCGTGGCCGGGCTGCCCCTCCCGATGACCAACGTGACGACGCTGCAGCCTTATGCGTCCGTGACCGGCATCGCGATCGGCGCACTGGACATTTCCCGGTCTGATCGCTATCGCGCCGGATCCTGGCTGCCCGTTTGTCGGACCGCTGCCGTAGCGTGAGCACCAGGCGCGTTCCAGCAGCGGGAGGATTTCAGTGGCGACAGTGGCAGCGCAGCCAGCTCGCCGAGGGGCCAGCCCCTGGGTCATCTTGATTGTCGTCTCGCTTGGGTTCTTCATGACGCTGCTCGATCTGACGATCGTCAACATCGCGATCCCCAACATGATCGTGAAGCTGCACGCTTCGCTCGACGACGTGCTGTGGGTCATCAATGCGTACGCCCTCGTGCTGGCGGTACTGCTGATCACGTGCGGGCGGCTCGGCGACCTGCTCGGCCAGCGCACCATGTTCTTTGCGGGAGTTGCGTTGTTCACAGCCGCGTCGGCGGCTTGCGGCCTCGCGCCGTCGCCGGGCTGGCTCATCGCCTTCCGGGCCGTTCAGGGACTCGGCGCCGCGATGCTGATGCCGCAGTCGCTGGCCATTCTCACAATGGTGTTTCCACCGGAGCGACGAGGCGCCGCGTTCGGGATCTGGGGCGCTGTCGCCGGCGTCGCGACGATCGCCGGTCCTACTCTGGGCGGGCTGCTCGTCACTGCGTTCGACTGGCGGTACATCTTCTTCATCAACGTGCCAATCGGCGTGGTCGTGCTAGTCCTCACCACGATGTGCATCCCGGACCTGCGCACCGGCCAGCGGCACCGCTTCGACGTGACGGGCATCGCGCTGGCGAGCCTGAGCCTGCTCGCCATCTGCTACGGGCTGGTCGAGGGCCAGAAGTACAACTGGGGCACTATCACCTCGGTCATCTCGATCCCGCTGCTCTTCGTGGTCGGGGCTGTGTTGCTCAGCTTGTTCCTGTATCAGCAGGCCAGGCGGCAAGACCGGGAGCCGCTGGTGCCGTTCGCCCTGTTCCGGGACCGGAACTTCGCGCTCATGAACGTGGTGACGGGGTTCATCGCAATCGGGATGCTCGGTATCTTCCTGCCGTTCACGATCTACCTGCAGTCGGTCCTGGGGTTCAGCGCGCTCAAGGCGGGCCTCACGATGGCCCCCGCCTCGCTGGTCTCGATGTTCGTGGCCCCGGCCGCGGGGCGGATGTCAGATCGGATCGGCGGCAAGTACATCCTGATCGTCGGCCTGGTTCTGTTCGCTGGCGGGATGGCATCGATCGCATTCGTTGCCCAGGCCAACTCTGCCTGGTATGACTTCGTCGCCCCGCAGGTCGTGGCGGGCGTCGGCATCGGCTGCACGTTCGCGCCCATGATCACGGTGGCCATGCGCAACGTGAATCCGGCCCTGGCCGGAGCCGCCTCCGGTGTGTTCAACACAAACCGCCAGGTGGGCACCGTGATCGGTACCGCGGGCGTCGGAGCGCTGCTGCAGAACCGGCTCCTTGCTGGCTTCACCGCGCAGACGCAGCTGTACGGCACGCACCTGCCCGCCGCCGCGCGCGCCAAGGTGCTGGCGGGCTTCCAGGCCGCCGCCAAGGGCGGGCTCGTCACCGGGACCGGCGATCGCAGCAATCGTCTCGCGGAGCTGATCTTCGCCCACGGGTTCGTCGAGGCGATGCGGCCGACGATCATCGGGCCGATCCTGTTTCTGTTCGCCGGCGCCGTCTGCTGCCTGTTCGTCAGGCGGCAGCCGTCCGGCGACGACGGCGTCGCCCGCGAAATGACCGAGCCCACCGCGGCCACGGCCGGCTAACCCAACGGGTCCGCGGGACCGGCCCCGCCGTAATCGCTGGCGCGAACCGAGCAGCCCGCCTTCGCCCACAGCACGACGACCAGCGGACCGGCGGGGTGGGAGGCCACAACCGTGGATGCTACGGATCACCAGTGCCGCGTAAGTACGCAAATAGGCACGAGTGATCACCGGCCAGTCGCCTTTAAGCCCTTGGGCGGTCGGCCGCGGAGAGAACCCGCTGCGTTGTGGCCGAACGGTAGCAATAGCGACCGTCCAGCACCTATAGCGACCGCACCGGCACCGGTGGGTCAAAAAGGAATAAATAGTAAGGAATTTCGAGATCTTCGATCGCTATCGGTCGTCATCAGTCGCGATTGGTCGTTAGCGGTCGCCATGGACCTGCCGTTGAGTCGCGGGTAGCTTCAGCACATCCTGCTGCGTCGGTACGATCAATGGACGCTAGTCCGCGGAGGCGAGCAGAGGCGACTCCTCGCCAGCCGCGCGCAGCTGCGAGTTTGGCTCGGACTCGAACGGGAACCGGTCGGCGAAGGCCGGCCGCAGGTCGCTCAGCCAGACTGCGTCCGGGTCGAATCGGGCGAAGAACGGCCGCCCGACCAGCGACGGATCGCGCGCCTGGATCATGTGCAGGACGAAGACTCGCTGGCCGACGATCTCGGCGACGCCGTCCACGCAGACCTTTCCTGGTGTTGCTGACATCGACGGCCCGCGGACCGTGCGGGCCAGCCCCGACACGCTGCTGTAGGCGTCCCGGAAGATTTCTGCGGCCCGCACGAGCGGCACGGCGAAGTAGCCCTGCGGGCCGGTGTCACGCTCCACGAACATGTAATAGGGCACGAGACCGAGCCTCAGCTGGGTCCGCCACATCCGCGACCAGGTGGCCGCGTCGTCATTGATGCTCTTGATCAGGGGAGCCTGCGTGCGGATGACCGCGCCCGCAGACGTGATCCTGCCGATCGCTCTGGTCACCAGCGACGGCTCGAGCTCACGCGGGTGCGTGAAGTGCGCCATCAGGGCCAGGGACTTGCCAGCGGCGGTCACCTGCTCGAACAGCCACAGCGCTTCATCGGCGTCCGGATCCGACACGAAGCGCTGCGGCCAGTAGGACAGGGACTTGGTACCGATCCGGATCGACTCCAGCTGCTCGAGCCTGAGCAGCGGCTCCACGTACCTGCGCAGCACGCCGGTGCCCATGATCATCGGGTCGCCGCCAGTGATCAGCACGCTGGTGACCTCGGGGTGGGCGGCCAGGTAGGAAACCACGCGCTCCGTGTCGTCGGTTGCCATCTTCAGGTCCGGCTCGCCGACGAATTGCGCCCACCGGAAGCAGTATGTGCAGTAGGCGTGGCACGTCTGGCCCTGCTTGGGAAAGATCAGCACGGTCTCTGGGTATTTGTGCTGTACGCCTGGCAGCGGCTCGTCGCCGAACTCCGGCACGTTGAGGGCGAGTTGGCCGGCCGGATGCGGGTTGAGTCGCAGCCGTACCGAGTGAGCGGCGGCCTGCAGCTCAGAGTCAGGAGCGCCGCGCGACAGCAGCGCGACGATGGGAGCCAGGTCCTCGGGCGGCAGCATGTCGGCCTGCGGGAAGACCAGTCGGTAGATCGGATCATCCGGCGCGGCCGACCAGTCGATCAACGATTCCAGCACGTAGTCGTTGGTGCGGAACGGAAGCACCGTCGCAACGGCCCGGACTGCGAGCCGCTCAGCTTCGCGCAGGCCGGCCCTGGCGGTGAGCTCGTCGAGATGCTTAGCCGAATACGCCCGGAAGCGACGGCCCTGGGCAGGGACAACCCGATGAATCTCCTGAACGGTCATGCAACTCCCTCCGGGTGCCGCAGGCCTGCAGCACCGTGATTCGCGCGCATGATCTCCCCACGCCGCCAACTGGCGGGTCCCCTCGAGGCGCTTTCCAGTGTTTCCTTCCCGACCCCCCGT
>JASHSZ010000109.1 GCA_030040815.1 Streptosporangiaceae bacterium | reverse complement strand
TGCGGGCCGAGCTGGCGAAGCTGACCGAGAAGGTGGCGACGGTCGAGAAGCTGATGCGGGACGTTGGATGAGCACCACGACTACCGGGCCGCCGACCGGCTCCCGGCTGCTGCTGCATCGCAACCCGGTGCGGCTGGTGCTGTCGGCGAGCCCGTGGCGCGCCGCCGGCTACCTGCTCAGCTACCTGCTCGTCAGCGGGCTGCTGTTCACGCTCGTCGTCACGGCTTCGGTCACTACCGCCGCACTGGCGGTGACCGTGGCCTTGGCGCCGGTGCTGATCGCGTCCGCGGCGGTGATCCGCGGCTGCGCGACAGTGGAGCGCACGATGCTGCGGCAAGTGCTTCGGCAGCCGGTGCGCGGCAGCTACCGGCCGCCCGCGGGGCCCGGCCTGTGGCGGCGCGCCACGGCTGCCTGGAGCAGCGCGATCTGGCGAGACCTGGCCTACCTGGCCGGGCTGTGGGTCCCGTTGTACGTCCTCGACACGGTCGTGCTCGCGGTCTGGCTCTACCTGCTGGCCGGGGTCACGCTGCCGCTTTGGTACCGGCACGTGGTGAACGTGTGCTTCGGCGACTGCGGCGGCCAGCACGTACCTGGCCTGCAGTTCGGCAGCTTCCCGGCCGGCCCGCACGGCCCGGCGGCCAGCGGGCTCTGGATCTATCCGTCGGTCGGCCCGGCGCTGCTCATCGCGCTCGGCTGCCTCGTGGTGTTCCTGGCATTCAACTACGTACTCGTGCTAACCGCGCGGCTGCACGGCGCCATCGCCAGGGCAGTGCTGCGCGGCCCGTCCGACCCGCTCGGCCCGGCGAAAAGCGTGCTCGCCGAGCCCGGCCCACTCGGGCCGCTGCAGCCTAGCGGCGGCTAAGCCAGCAAAACCCCGCCCGCGAGCTGGCACTCGCGGGCGGGGCCATACCGCGACCAGCAACCATCACCCGCCTAGGAGGGGCAGCAATGCGCCAGTCGCAGCTTCCAGTATTCACACCATCGAGGGGCCACCCCCCGCAAAGCCCGCCCGCCGCGCCGCCTGGTGCCCATCGGCCCGTGGTGGAGCGCATCGCCGGGTGGAGCGCGGCGCACCGCAAGACCGCGGTGTTTGGCTGGCTGGGCTTGGTCGCGATCGTCTTCGTGGTCGGCCAGTTCATGCACGCGAGCACCGTGCCGTCTAACGACCCGGGTCAGTCCGGGGCGGCGGAACGGGCGCTAGAGCGGCTCGGTTACAACGGCCCGCCACCGGCTGAGACCGTGCTGATCCAGGTCAGGGCCGGAAGCGGGACATTCCGGACCGACCCGGCACTGCGGCAGGCGACGCAGCAGGTCGTCAGCGCGCTGTCCCGGCTGCCGAGGTCGGCGGCGAGCGACATCCGATCGCCGCTGAGCCCCGGCGGCGGGTCGCTGGTCTCGGCCGGTGACCGGTCGGTGCTGGTCACGTTCAACGTGACCGGAGCCAACGAGGATCAGGCCGTGGTGCCAGCGCAGCGAGCCGTGGCCGCGGTGCAGGCCGCCTACCCGAGCCTACGGATCGCCGAGACGGGCGACGCGAGCGAGGACCGGGTCGCCAACGCGATGCTCAGCAGCGACTTCCATCGGGCCGAGTCGACCTCGCTGCCGATCACGCTGATCCTGCTCGTGGTGGTGTTCGGCGCGCTGATCGCCGCCGGGATCCCGCTGCTGCTGGCCGGCACCGCTGTCGTCACCGCTATCTCGCTGACGTCGGTCATCGGCCAGTGGCTGCCGACCGGGCAGAGCACTTCGGAGGTCGTGCTCATCATCGGGATGGCCGTTGGCGTCGACTACACGCTGTTCTACCTGCGCAGGGAACGGGAGGAGCGGGCAGCGGGTCGCAGCACGCCCGACGCGCTGCGGATCGCAGCCCGGACCTCCGGCCGGGCCATCGTGATCTCCGGCCTCACCGTGATGGTGGCGCTGGCCGGGCTGTTCCTGACCGGATACGCGGTGTTCACCGGCATCGGCCTCGGCACCATCGCCGTGGTCGGCGTCGCCGTCGCGGGGTCGCTGACATTCCTGCCCGCGCTGCTGTCCTGGCTGGGACCGCGTGCCGATCGCGGCAAGATCCCGTTCCTGGGCCGGCGCCGCACCGCCTCGCACCCTTCGAGGCTGTGGGCGGCCGTGGTCCGCAGGGTGGCTCGGCGCCCGGCGGCCTGGGGCGGGATCGCCGCCCTGGTCATGGTGGCACTGGCTGTGCCGGCGCTCAGCCTGCGGCTCGGCAATCCGCCGGACGGCGGCTTCCCGGCTAGTCTCCCGGTCGCGCAGACCGCCAACGAAATCGAGCGGGCGTTCCCGGCCGAGCCGTCGCCGGCCCAGGTCGTCGTCACCGGCACCAACCTGCATGGCCGGGCGATCGAGGCGGCGGTCTCCGCGCTACGGCAGACGGCATCGGCCACCGGTCCGGTCCGTCAGCCGGTGACGGCCGCCTACGTGGCCGACGGCCGTGCGATGATCGTGTCCGTTCCCCTCGCGGGGGATGGCACGGACGCGCGGTCCGATGCGGCTCTGCTCAGCCTGCGGGACAAGATCCTGCCCGCGACGCTGGGCAAGGTTGGCGGCATCGGCTGGGCTGTGTCGGGGAACACCGCCAACAACTACGACGACATCGCCACGCTGCACGCCCGCACGCCGCTCGTGCTGGCGATCGTGACCGGGCTGGCGTTCCTGCTGCTGCTCGTGGCGTTCGAGTCGGTCGCGATCGCGCTGATCTCGGTCGGGCTGAACCTGCTCTCGGTGGCCGCCGCGTTCGGCATCGTGACGTTCATCTTCCAGGACGGCAGGCTGCAGAGCCTGCTCGGCTACTCGAGCTTCGGCGCGATCGTGTCCTGGGTGCCGCTGTTCATGATGGTGTTCCTGTTCGGCATCAGCATGGACTACCACGTCTTCATCCTGAGCCGCATCCGCGAGTTGCGCGCTCGGGGCACGAGCACACGCGACGCGGTCGTCGGGGGCATCGCCGGCAGTGCCGGGGTGGTCACGAGTGCCGCCATGATCATGGTTGCCGTGTTCTCCGTGCTGGCCACGCTGTCGATCATCCAGACCAAGATGCTGGGCGTCGGGCTGGCCGCGGCGGTCCTGATCGACGCGACCGTGGTGCGAGGGGTGCTGCTGCCCGCCGCGCTCAGCCTGCTCGGCGACCGAGCGTGGCACGTGCCCCGCTGGCTACGCCGGGCGCGGGCTAGCTGAGAACAGCCAGGGCGCATGCTCGGGAATCGGTAAAGATGTGGCCCGACCCGCCGATACCTGGCCCACCGGGTCCGGCGGGCGGGCTACAGTTACCGGAACTAGCTGCCCGGCGCCCCCTGCCCTGGACTTTGGCGCAGCTGATATTCCCGGTGACACCCGAGCCAGTGAGCGACGATGCGCCTGCTCCCGAGCCCTGTTCCTCGCGCCAAGACCCCAGGACCGGACACCACAGCACCCGCTGCATCCTGCCGTCCCCGTCGGCCGGTCGTGGAGCGCGTCGCGTGTTGGAGCGCCCGGCATCGCAAGACCGCCGTCGGCGCCTGGCTGGCCTTCATGGCGGCCGCCTTCATCGCCGGCCAGGTCGGCGGGGGTGCCAGCGTGCATCAGTACGACCCTGGCCAGGCGGGGCAGGCCGAGCAGGTGCTTGCGAAGCTCGGCGTCGTCACGCCGCCGGCCGAGAGCGTGCTGATCCAGGCCCGGCCTGGGGACCGGCTGCCGGCCGCGATCGCGGCGGCCGATGTGAGAAGTGCCACGTTGCAGGTCAGGGCGGCGCTAGCCGCCCTGCCGCGGGCAGCGACCGACGTTACGGGTCCGTTCTCCGGCGGCCGTGCGGCCGCCGCGATGACCGCCCGCGGCGGGCTCGCCGCGCTGGTCACCTTCGACGTCGCCGGGCCGCACGCCGCCGCGCAGAGCACGGTGCAGGCCGACCTCGCCGCGGTCCGGGGGGTCCAGGCCAGGCACCCGGACCTGCTGGTGCAGGAGGCCGGCGATGCCAGCACCAACCTGGTGGCCAACGCGCTGCTCGAACAGGACTTCCACAAGTCGGAGTGGACGTCCATCCCGCTGACGCTGATCCTGCTGCTCGCGGTATTCGGCGCCGTGATCGCGGCGGGCATCCCGGTGCTGCTGGCCGGCACCGCGGTCATCACCGCGGTGTCACTGCTCAGCGTGGCCGGGCACTGGTTCCCGGTGGGCTCGGGCACCTCCGAGCTGGTGCTGGTGATCGGGATGGCGGTCGGGGTCGACTACTCGCTGTTCTACCTGCGCCGGGAACGGGAAGAACGCGGCGCCGGACACGATGAGCAGTCCGTCGTCGGGCTCGCCGCCGCGACCTCGGGACGGGCCATCCTGGTGTCCGGGCTGACGGTCATGGTCTCGCTGGCCGGGCTGTTCCTGACCGGCATCGACATGTTCACCGGCATCGCGTTCGGCACCAT
>JASHSZ010000108.1 GCA_030040815.1 Streptosporangiaceae bacterium | reverse complement strand
GTGCTGGGCGGCCTCATCATCGGTGCCATCTACAACGGCCTCTACCTGCTGGGCGTGCAGACCCAGTGGATAGACGTCGCGGTCGCCGGGGTGCTGCTCGCGGCGGCGACCGTCGACGTGCTGTCGCGCCGAGGTGCGCCGCGCCTAGGGTGACCGTGGCCGGATGTTCGGCACCGCGGGGTTCGCCGCGGAATACCCGGCATGGCACACTGGTTCTGGCAGTTAACGTGCTCCGGGGTCGGTGAAACTCCGAACCGGCGGTGACAGTCCGCGACCCGGCCGAGTCCATCGGCTGGCTGACCCGGTGGGATTCCGGGACCGACGGTAAAAGTCCGGATGGGAGGCAGCACGTGCGCGAGAGCGGCCAGCCGCGGTTACCCCACCCGGCAGCCCGATCGCGGTTGCGCGGCCAGCGCGTCCCCGGAGCCCGTGACGAGGGCCTAGGCCCGGAAGGGCTCCGGAGGAGGACACGGTGTTCACCGGGATTGTCGAAGAGCTTGGCGAGGTCGTGGGCCTGGAGGCCGACGGCGCTCTCGCCCGGATCCGGATTCGCGGACCGCTGGTCACCGCGAGCGCTGCCCCCGGCGACTCGATCGCCATCAACGGGGTGTGCCTCACCGTCACCGGCATCGCCGACGCCGAGTTCACCGCGGACGTGATGGGTGAGACCCTGGCCCGGTCCAGCCTGGGCGGACTGCACGCCGGAGCGGTCGTCAACCTGGAACGACCGCTGCGTCCAGACGGCAGGCTCGGCGGTCACCTGGTGCAGGGCCACGTGGACGGCACCGGCACCATCGTGGCCAGGGCATCGGCCGGCGAGTGGGAGACCGTGCGGATCACGATTCCCCGACAGCTAGCCCGTTACGTCATTGAAAAGGGGTCGGTGGCGGTCGATGGCATCAGCCTGACCGTCTCCGCGCTCGGGGAGGATGGCGGCCCGTGGTTCGAGGTCAGCCTGATACCGGAAACCCTCGCGCACACCACCCTCGGCAGCAAGCAGCCGGGCGAGGTGGTCAACCTAGAGGTCGACATGATCGCCAAGTACGTGGAGCGACTGCTAGCCGGGAGGACGCCGTGAGCAGTCCCGGTGGCCCCGAGCTGATGGCTGGCATCCCGCTCGACGACGTGGCGCGCGCGGTGGCCGACATCGCGGCGGGCCGGGCCGTCGTGGTGGTCGACGACGTGGACCGGGGGAATGAGGGCGACATCATCTTCGCGGCCAGCAAGGCGACGTCCGAGCTGCTGGCGTTCGCGATCCGCTACACCAGCGGCGTGATCTGCGCGCCGATGACCGGCGAGATGCTGGACCGCCTGCAGCTGCCGCTGATGACAAGTCAGAACGCCGAGCGGATGCGCACGGCCTTCGCCATAACGGTGGACGCCCGGGACGGCGTGACCACCGGCATCTCGGCGGCCGACCGGGCGCGGACGATCAGGACGCTGGCGGACTCGGCCACCGAGCCGTACGAGATCGTGCGGCCTGGTCACGTGTTCCCGCTCCGGTACACGCCCGGCGGTGTGCTGCGACGGCCCGGACACACCGAGGCGGCCGTCGACCTGGCCAGGCTAGCCGGGCTGACGCCGGCCGGGGTGCTGGCCGAGATCATCAACGACGACGGCACCATGGCCAGGCTGCCCAGGCTGCGAGAGTTCGCAGACGAGCACGGCCTGGCGCTGATCTCCATCGAGCAGCTGATCGCGCATCGCAGGCAGCACGAGCGCGTAGTCGACAGGGTCGTGCAGACCTCGCTGCCCAACGAGTTCGGCGAGTGGCGGGCGCTCGGCTACCAGAACTCTGTCGACGGCACCGAGCACCTCGCGCTCGTGCTGGGCGACCTAGCCGCACCGGGACCCGACCCGCTGGTGCGGATGCACTCCGAGTGCCTGACCGGGGACGTATTCGGGTCGCACCGGTGCGACTGCGGCACCCAGCTCGAGGCGGCCATGGCAGCGATCGCCGCGGAGGGCCGGGGGGTCGTGCTGTACCTGCGCGGGCACGAGGGCCGCGGCATCGGGTTGCTGTCCAAGCTGCGCGCATACCAGCTGCAGGACCTCGGCGCCGACACCGTCGACGCCAACACCGAGCTCGGCCTGCCGGTCGACGCGCGGGAGTATTCCACCGGCGCGCAGATGCTCACCGACCTTGGCGTGTACTCCCTCCGGCTGCTCACCAACAACCCGGCCAAGGTCGACGGGCTGGCGGGATATGGCATCACGGTTACCGGCCGGGTCAGCCTCCCATCCCTGCCAACGGCGCACAACCTGCGCTACCTGACCGCCAAGCGGGATCGCCTGGGCCACCAGATCGACAACCTGCCGGTCACCGGCGAGGTCAGCTCCGGGCCGCCCGCGTCCGCGGCGAGCGCGCGGTGAGCGTGTCGTGAGCGGCGAGGGCCGTCCGGCGGCGCACCCGGTCGACGCGTCCGGCCTGCGCGTCGCGATCGCCGCCACGCGCTGGCACCCCGAGGTAACCGACCAGCTGCTGGCCCGCGCCGTGGCCGCTGCCCGGGCATGCGGGGCAGCCGAGCCGCTGGTCGTGCGCGTCCCCGGAGCTGTCGAGCTGCCGGTCGTCGCGGCCGAGCTGGCCACGCGGCACGACGCGGTGGTGTGCCTCGGCGCCGTCATCCGGGGCGGCACGCCGCACTTCGACTACGTGTGCGACGCGGTGACCTACGGGCTGACCAAGGTCGCGCTCGACGCCGGGACGCCGGTCGGCAACGGCGTGCTCACCTGCGACACGCTGGAGCAGGCCAGGGACCGGAGCGGCGCGGAAGGCAGCGCCGAGGACAAGGGCTGGGATGCGGCGGTGGCCGCCCTGGAAGTGGCCGTGGTCCTGCGATCCCTTCGGGGGTAACGGCAGCCCGCCGGGCCGGCCGCCGCGCGGACGGGGTCGGACGGCGGTCGGCCCGGTGCGATCCGGTAGTGATAGCCGTGGTGGTCAGCGAACCCTAGGGGCTGGTAGAGCGCGCGAGCGCCGCCGTTGTCGTCGGCCACCTGCAGGTACAGGCCGGACGCGCCACGGCCCCATGCATAGCGAGCCAGCGCGGCGGTAACGGCGGTGCCGAGGCGCTGGCGCTGGCTGGCCGGATCGGCCTCGATGGCGGTCAGGCCCGCCCTCGCCGCTGCCGGCGACCCGGCCGATGGCGATCGTCTCGCCGTCGGACCGGACCGAGGCGAACTTCTGCTAGGGCGCGGAGGTCAGCACCCGGATGGCAACCGGCGGCAGCTCCTGACCGCGGTAGTGATAGCGGCGGAGCCAGCCTGGGTCCGGATCGGCGTCGAAGCCCACCCCCACCGAGTGGCGACCGCCGCGCTCGGCTCGCCCAGCCGCTCCTCCTCGGCCGCGCGCCAGCCCGGCGGCGCGGCGTGCTCGCGGTCATCGATGGAGATCGTCACCGGGCAATTGTGCGAGCCGGCCGCTAGTCGCCCGTTCCGCAGGCACGACCCACTCGACTGGCTGGCCAGTCACCTGCGCGATCCTGTCGTAGTCCCCGTCATAGTGCAGGACGGTCAGCGAGTAGCGCTCTGCAGTCGCGGCGATCAGCAGATCAAGAGTGGACACGGACCGATGCTGGAAGCGGACTGCCGGCAGGCCCTGCACCTCGATCGCCCGCTGAGCGATGTCCGTCGGTGAGCGGAAAGTACTCGAAGCTCCATGCGCCCGCCATGACGTCGCGATGCGACAGGTCAGGCAGGGCGCCAGCGGCATGCCCGGCAGGCTAAGCCCAGCGGCGGCGATGGTGCAGGATTGCCTGCATGGTGACGCTGGCAGACGCGGTGGGCATTGGCAGCCGCGACAAGTTCCTCGCCGTCGTGTCGACCGCTCGCGCCGACGGCACGATCCAGTCCTCAGTGGTCAACGCCGGTCTGCTCGCGGATCCGGAGTCGGGGCAGGACGTCGTCGGGTTCGTGACCTACGGCCAGGCCAAGCTGGCCAACCTGCGCGCGCGCCCGCAGGTCACGGTCACGTTCCGGGCGGGCTGGCAGTGGGCGGCCATCGAGGGTACCGCCAGGATCATCGGACCGGACCACCCCGATTCCGGGACTGGCGCCGACTCGCTGCGACTGCTGCGCCGTCAGGTGTTCAGCGCGGCCGGCGGCACCCACGAGGACTGGGACGAGTACGACCGGGTCATGGAGCGCGAGCGGCGCGCGGTGGTGCTCGTGACACCGACCAGGGTGTACAGCAACCGGTAACACCGCGCCATGCCCCGCCCGGAGCGTCAGGCTGCGTACGTCGTCACGAGATCGCCGACTCGGGGCAGCGCTGCCTGAACGTGTCTCGCCGCGCCGGCGCGCACGGCGCGGTAGGCCTTGACGACAACTGGCTTGTTGGAGCGCTCGGCCATTGCGTCGCTGATCGACAGCAGCGACTCGGCTGCCTCGTCGCCGCGCTTGGCGAGGTAGTCGGCGAACTGAGCCCCTCCGGAGGCAGTGAAATCGGCCCAGTACGGCTGCAGTTGGGCGGCGATCTCGGGCAGCATCTTCTCCACCGTCTCCCGGATGTACCCGGAGGCGAAGCTGCTCACGGTCTTGTACGCCAGCTTGATGGCGTTCCCCGAGATCCCTGACTTGTCGGCGAGTTCGGAGTCGATCAGTGTCAGGCTGTCGGCTATCACGTGCGGCCGAACGTCCGGCGCGAGCAGGATCTCCGGGAGGGTGGCTGCCATGGCGTTTCCTTCAGTCCGATGGCTCGGGGACGGATCCGCGCGTGCCCGGCCGGGCTGACCTAGCCCAGGACCACGGGCGCGTAGGCGGATCAGGGCGCGGCCAGGTTGCGTCGAATCACATGATGGCGACGACGGCAGGCCTGATACTGCTGTGTCCCGTCGGCTTCAGTGCACGGGTGCGGTCAGCCGGCTGGGGCCAGCCCGGTCACCGAGACGGACGGTGCCCGCTCGCACGACCCTGGCGTTCATGCCGCGCAGTCGCAATTGCCGACCGACGCGGGAGTTGACAAACCTCATGGCGTCGCTGCCGAACCGTTCGACGAACTTCGCGCAACCGAGATGCGGGGCAGCGCTGACCTCTAGTACGGCGTCGCCCACCCGGAGCAGACTGCCCGCAGGCAGGTTGCCGACGCTGATATCGAGGTCAAGATACAGCTGATCTCCGGCGAGCGGCATCCGGTCCGGGCTGCCTGCCACCAGTTCCGCCAGCTGGGCGTTCATGACCGTCACCTGCCGCTGCGGGTCGGCCGACCCGTCCGGCGTGCTGCTGCTGCCGCGATCGAGCCAGTTGTCGCCGACGAGCCCCGCCGCCGGGTCGAGCGTTGCCTCGGCCACAAGCTCCCGAATGCCGGCCGCCGGGCGCCGGACCAGCAGAACGAGGGCGCCGTCAGCACGCGGGGAGCCAAGAACGAGGCCAAGGCCGGCTTCCAGCTGCGCCCGCGACAAATGCTGCATCATCGCATTCTCGCTGGCGAGTCGGATTAGTCGCCAGCACATTTCGCCCTGGCCGACCCGGCGCTCCGGGCGACTGGCAGCATGGACGGTTAGACGACGAGGAGACGGCTGATGATCCAGTGGCTCAAGGACGTAGTTGATCACGACTTTGAGGCGGCGTACGACTACCTCAGCCTGCGCCTCGACGCCGACCGCGCCAAGCTTGCGGTGAAGGCGCTGAGGAAGGCTGAGGTCACCACCCGGCGCGCCAACGACATACTGCGTGCCTGCGGGTATGCTCCGCTGCCGCTGTCTGATCCCGGGGTCCACAAAGACCTGCTCAAGAGCGGTGAAAAGAAGCTGTCCCCCGTGCTCGTGGTGAGCTTCGCGAAAGGCGGGGAGATCGCCGACGGCTATCACCGGGTGAGTCTCGCCTACAACATCGATCCGTTCGCCGATGTGCCGCTGCGCATCGCGCACGTGCCAGAGCTTGAGCACGAAGGTGAGGCCTAGCGCCTGCAGTCTCGAGCTACGTGCGACACGTCGGTCGGCACGATCGCCTGTGCACCGATGGCCACAGTGCGAGCCAGGGGTCTTCGAGCGCGGCGGCGTGTTACGGCAGGCGCGGTGACGGCAGCTGGCTAGCGTCGCACTGCTTTGGCCGTTAATGACCGACGTGAACGCGGCGGAGTTGCGCTTATGGGCGCGTTGGCGGTCATTCTCGTTCTCGATGGCTTATTCCCTGCGCCGGGAGCCCAGGTGACTGCGAGATATGCGCCTGTACCTTCGCTACCAGCGGCTGTCCGGCAGCGGCGGGACCGCTCTTGCAGAAGTCGTTGAGATCCGGCGGCGAGAGTCCGCGGCT
>JASHSZ010000107.1 GCA_030040815.1 Streptosporangiaceae bacterium | reverse complement strand
CAGGATCGTCGGGATACGGACGGACACGGTCATGCTGAGCCTGCCTCTCGCGCCCCCGGCTGCCGCGGTGCTGACCCGCGAGGAGCCCACTCGTGGGCGGCAAAGGCCTCCAGCGTAGCCGGGATGGGGGTAATTGCCTCGATGCTATCGGCGACGGCATCGGGGGTCTTCAGCCCGTCGCCGGAGTTGATGATGACGGTCCGCGAGTCCGGGTCGATCGTGCCTTCCTTGAGCAGTGCGCGCAGCACGGCGAGCGTGACGCCGCCGGCGGTCTCGGCGAAGATGCCCTCCGCGGACGCGAGCAGCCGGATGGCGTCGACGAGCTCACGGTCGCTCACGTCGGCCACGACGCCGGCGGTGCGGCGGACCACGTCGAGCACGTACGGGCCGTCGGCCGGGTTGCCGATGGCCAGCGACTTGGCGATGGTCGCGGGACGGACTGGGTGCACGACGTCATGACCAGCCCGGAACGCGGCCGCAACGGGCGAGCAGCCTGTCGCCTGGGCCCCGAAAACGCGGTATGGGGTTTCCTCAACCAGGCCGGCGGCGGTCAGCTCCCGGAATGCCTTGTCGATCTTCACGAGCTGCGCACCCGAGGCGACCGGGACGACAACCTGCTCGGGCAGCCGCCAGCCAAGCTGCTCAGCGATCTCGAAGCCGATGGTCTTCGAGCCCTCGGCGTAGTACGGCCGGACGTTGACGTTGACGAAGGCCCAGTCTGCCCGCTCATCGGCCAGCTCGGAGGCGAGCCGGTTCACGTCGTCATAGCTGCCCCGCACCGCAACCAGTGAGCAGCCGTACACCGCGGAGGCGATGACCTTCTGCGCCTCAAGGTCCGCGGGGATGAGCACGACCGCGCGGATGCCGGCCCGCGCGGCCGCCGCCGCCACGGCGTTCGCAAGGTTGCCCGTCGACGGACAGGCAAGCACCTTGAAACCGAGCTCCATGGCCGCGGCAAGCGCCACGCCGACGACTCGGTCCTTGAACGAGTGCGTCGGGTTCCCGCGCTCATCCTTGATCCACAGCTCGCGCATGCCGAGCGTGCTCGCGAGCTGGTCGGCACGCACCAGCCGGGTCCAGCCAGGGTCGAGGTTCGGGATGCTGGCGACGTCGGGTGGGACCGGAAGCAGACTTGCGTACCGCCACATGCTGAGCGGGCCGGACTCGATCAGCTCGCGCGTCAGCACCGGCAGGTCGTAGGCGACCTCGAGTGGTCCGAAGCACTCCGCACAGGCATGCCCGGAGCCGATCGGGCACGTGTGCCCGCACTCGCGGCAGGACAGGTGCGTGGCATGGCCAAAGCGGGACGGGGTTCTCTGGGTCGCTGTCTTCAGCGCTGTAGTCACGGGCGAGGCCTCTCTCCTCATCTATCCCTGCGGTTTTTGCCGCGGGTCGGATTTGGCACCTGTCACGTGACGACCTCGCCGCATTGGCAGCTCTGAGGTCTGCGGACGCTCGATCAACGTGATGGTTGCCGGGGCTTCATCGGGCCGTTCCCTCCACCCCTCTGGATGAGCCATTTCTTGGCGATTGAGTGACTCGGGCACCCTCCCTGAGCTGCGGTTTAGTGGACAGGTGTCAACAACGATAACACGTCAGGACTCGGTGATTGACGGGCCATCGGGCCGGGATTCCCGGTGCTCACCGACCTGTTCGCCGACGACCTGGTGTGGCACGTCGGCGGGCGCAGCCAGCTTGCCGGAGAATACCGTCGCAGTTGCCGAAGCCGTGGCGGCAGTGGGTGGTCATCGCCATCCACGCCGGTGCCGACCAGCAGCCGGGCCACCACCAGTCGGGCCACGACAAGAGCGGAATTTTGTCACGTCCAGGTGCGGGCCGCTGCCTGCCGGGCTGGTCGGTCAGCAGCCCGCACTGCCGGCGTCTAGCTGTCAGGCTTCTCCTGATTCCAGGCGGAGCTCCCGGTCTCATCGGCCCCCGGCGGGTACAACGGCGGTCATGCGGCGGGAATGGTCCCGGCGGGCTCCCCGGTCACCGCGGGGCGCGGCGTGGCGTTTACGACGGCGATGGACCACGTAGCGCAGGCTTTCGAGGCCCTAGGCGGGGCCGTCCTCGTTGTCGGCGCGGTGTGGTCGTTCGTACTCGCCGTCCTGGTGTGGCGCCGCACCGGAAAGCCCGGCCAGGCCTACACGTCGTTGCGCCGCGCGTTCGGCGGCACGCTACTGCTCGGCCTCGAGGTCCTGGTCGCCGCCGACCTGATCAGGACGGTGGCGGTCGCGCCGACTCTCGAAAACGTGCTGGTGCTGGGCTTGATCGTGCTGATCAGGACGTTCCTGGCCGTGTCCCTGGAGACGGAGATCGAGGGCGTGCCGCCGTGGCGGAGGGCGCTCGCGACCGGCGCGGGTACGATCCGGCGCGCGAGCGGGTCGGCATCCGGCCCAGACCCGCCGTGACTCCGCATCGCCAGGTACTTCGCACGGCGGCAGCGGTCGGCCCCTGCGCCGACCAGCTCGGCAGCCCGATCGAGGCTGGGGAGCGGCACCGGGCCGCTCCCCAGCTACCGCCGGGCGGGCGCCAGTTAAGCTGACGGCACATGATTGACGCACGGGCCGACAGGCCGCTGCTGATCGCCTCCAACAGGGGGCCGGTCTCGTTCGCCCGCGGCGCGGGCGGCACCTTGTCGGCCAAACGCGGTGGCGGCGGGATGGTGTCCGGCCTATCCGCCGCGGCCGACGAGATCCCGATGACATGGGTCTGTGCCGCGCTTTCCGATGCCGACAGGCAGGCTGCCAGTCGGGCGAAGGGCGGACTGCTCGATCCCGGCGAGCTCGGCGGCGGTGCATCGGTGCGGATGCTCGACATCCCGCCCGCGGTCTTCAACAGCGCCTACAACGACGTCGCGAATTCGACGCTGTGGTTCGTGCACCACATGCTGTACGACACGCCAAACCGGCCGAGCTTCGG
>JASHSZ010000106.1 GCA_030040815.1 Streptosporangiaceae bacterium | reverse complement strand
GTCATCGGGGCGATGACGGACTTGACGCCGAGCCACTCGCCGACCAGGTTCACGTCGATGACCTCGCGGAACTCGGCCAGCGTCATGTCGGCGATCTTCTTGTTCCGCAGGATCCCGGCGTTGTTGACCAGGACGTTCAGGGTGCCGAACGCCTCGGTGGCGGCGGCGGTTGCGGCGGCCCAGTGCGACTCGCTCGTCACGTCGTGGTGGACGTAGCGGCACCGGTCCTCGCCGAGTTCGGCAGCGAGTTCCTTGCCCTTGTCGTCCAGGATGTCGCCGATGACAACCCTGGCTCCCTCGGCGACGAAGTGGCGCGCGTGCGACTTGCCCATGCCCCTGGCGCCGCCTGTGATCAGCGCCACCTTGCCGTCGAGACGGCCCATCATCACCTCTCGGCATCTCGACAAGCGCGCACCAAGCGCTTGCTTGCGTGAGCGTAACAGCTAACCAGCTTGGGCCGTCAGCTCCGGCAGGCGCCGTTCAACGGCAATCGAGTGCCCTCTAGCTGCTCCATCCTGCGCGTCTATGCCGTCGGCCGGACCAGGTACGGCGAGTTAACGCTCCATTACGAAATGGCCAGCACCTGCCGTGACGGCCGGCTGCGTGTGCCGCACTGCTAGGTGCTCTGTTCGTCGGGCACCGCCACCGGGACGCCGTCTTCGGCCGTCGGGCGGCCGAGCACCGTGGCGGCCACCCGGCGTCCCGCCGGGCTGAGCGCCAGCAGCGACGCTAGGCACGCCGCAGCGAGCAGCGCGTACGGGACCAGGTCCGAGGTAGCCTGCGCGATGGCTCCCCCAGCCGCAGCCGCGACGCTCTGGCCGGCCGCCCAAGCGAGGTTGTCGACGCCGAACACCAGGCCCTGGTTCAGCTGCAACCGGTCCGCGCCGACGCTGACCAGCGTCATCGCAGGAGTGAAGAGCGTCCCGTAACCGGGCATGCCAAAGATCAGCAGGGGGATGAGCGCCGCTGCGGGGGCCACCACCGGGGCCAGCAGGCTGACCACGACGGCGAGCGCCAGCGAGATTCGCAGCGGAACGAATGGACCTCGGCGGTCCGAAAGCCGGCCCGTCACCGGGGACAGGCCCGCCTCTATCGCCGCGCACGCCAGGAACGTGACGCCGATCAGCGTCGCGCCGACGCCCAGCCGGCCGAGCCGCAGCGGTGCCAGCACATCCACGACGCCGAACGCCATGCCCGCCAGCGCCGTGAGCCACAGGCCCATGCCGACGTGCGGATCGCGCAGCGCGGGAAGGGCGTCCCGCAGTCGCTGCGGCTCGACCGCACTGGGGCGGGGGACGAAGAACGACGCGATCATCAGCAGTGTGCCGGCCACCGCCGCCGCCGAGAACGCCGGGCCGGTGCCGATCCTGCTCGCTACGGCGCCGACGACGGGTCCGAGGAGTGCCCCGCCAATCGCCGCACCCATGGCGCTGCCGATCAGCTCGCCGCGCCGCTCGGACGGCGCTGCGTTCGCCAGCCAGGCAAGCGCCGCAGCCCAGGTGCACGCGCCGCCCAGCCCCTGGACAAACCGCGAGGCGTCGAGGATCGTGGCCGTCGACGACCAGCCGAACGCGAGCGTGGCCACACTCATCAGGGTCAGGCCGAGCAGCACGACGACCCGGTCACCCAGCCGGGCTACAAGCGCGCCACTGGGGAGTGCGCCGATCAGCGTGCCAAGCGGATACGACGCAACCAGGAGGCCGGCGCCGGCCTTGCTGAAGTGCGCAACGTGGGCGTAGTGCGGCAGCAGCGGGGTCAGCGCGGTGAAGAATACGGTGTCGACCAGGACAAGGCTGCAGACGAAAAGCAGCAGCAACCGGAGTCGAGGCGGCAAGGACGGCACTTCGCCGAGGTTATCGCACCCCTGCCGCTCGGTCCCAAGTCCGAGACCTGGCGCACTCCCTGCCTGGCCGACGAGAGCGGGTGCGCCATGGCGGGTGGCGGCGCGGTGTGCGGCAGACTGTCCGGGTGGAGTCCGTCGAGGTGTGGCGCGGCGCGTTCGGCGAGGAGGACCCGCCATTCGGTCCGCTGCCCGGAGTGCGCTCGGGCAACGTGGTGGCATACGAGTTCGCCCTGTCCGATCGGTTCCGGCCGTGGCCAGGGCAGACCCTGCTGGAGCGCGCCTTCATCCTCACCGATGTCGGGGTGGGACTGTCGTTCCCGCCGTGGCAGTTTCAGATCTCCGCCGGCGGCGAGCTGACCCCTGGCGTCGACGCCGACCTGCCGCAGCGCGCCACCTGGCACGTGGATCTGCTGCATGTCGAGGACAACGGCAGCGACGTCCTCGTCCGCGGCCTGTACATCGGCCTCATGGTGCCGTTGGACGGCAGACACCAGCGCATGCTCGATCTGGACGAGTTCGCCGATGCGATCGAGGCCGGGGATCTGCCGATAGACGTCGCCATCGACGGCCTGCGCCGATGGCAGCGATTCCTCGACACCTACGTGCACCACGATCGCGACCCGCGCGCCGCCTGGACGAACTTCCCGCCGGCCCAGATTGCGGAGCTGGCGGCGCTGGCCGCCCCGCTCGGCCCCGTCGTCACCACGCCGTGAGCCGCAGCTAGCCGATGCCCGCCACCGGCGAGGTCGGCCGGTAGGTCAGCACGATCACGTCCGGCCCGACGGGCGCGTGTCCGCGAGCGTCACGAGCGCTGTGCCAGCAGGTCGTCGAGCTTGGTGAACGAGCTCAGCCAGCCGTCGTGCGAGCCAGCCCGCAGCTGAGCGGTGAACGGCCCCTGGCGCAGCTCGAGCCTGGTCTTACCGCCTGGTTCGTCGTGGAACTCCAGCCGGAGGGTCATGGTCGCGACGCCCTCGAAGCCGGGGATGCCCTCGACGCGCTGCTCCCCGACCAGCAACTCGTTCTCGACGACCTCGCTGAATGTCGCGTCGACCGGGCTCCGAACGCTGTCGTCGTCCGCGCTGACCATGACGAACCGCTGGTAGCCGCCGACCCGGGCATCGACTGCGACCGTGTCCCGCGGCACCACGAAGCCGACCGGGCCGAACCACTGCGCCAGCTGGTCCGGGTCGACGAAAGCCTGGTAGACGAGTTCGCGCGGGGCGTCGAAGATCCGCGAGATGGCGAGCTCGTAGGTGGGTCCTTCCGTCACTGCCGTGCTCCTTCCTCGTCGTCGGCGGCTGGCGGCTGCTGCGCTGGGCTGCCGCGGTCGGCCTGGACCCGGCGCAGGTGCGCGTCGAGCCGGTCGAAGCTGGCCTCCCAGAGCACCTGGTAGCGCTCCATCCAGTCGGCCGCCTCTTTCAACGGGGCCGGCTCCAGCGCGCTCGACCGCCACTGGCCGGACCGGCTGCGGGAGATCAGCCCGGCGCGTTCCAGCACCTTCAGGTGCCGGGAGATGGCCGGCAGGCTGATTGGGAAGGGCCCGGCCAGCTCAGTGACTGTAGCCTCCCCGTCTGCCAGCCGACCGATGATCGCCCGCCTGGTCGGGTCCGCCAGCGCTGCGAAGATCACGCTGAGCCGATCCGGTGCCGCCATTCGCCTGCTGCCTACCCCGCGCTGCCTGCCGCCTGCCGCGAGTCTACTTAACCAACCTGTTAATTAACTACTATGTTAACCGCAAGCCGACGCTAGCTGTCAACAGAGCCGTGAGATGAGACTGGGCGGTAGCGAGTTCGACGTGGTGCCTGCGAGCACACGGGACGCGCCCACCGGTCTCCGCACCGGCCCGGCCTGTCCGTGGTGCCGTCAGCGGTTCAGCACGGCATGAGCACGGCGTCGACGCTGCCGCTGGCCTCCAATTGCGACCGCTCGGTGCGCCTATGGCGACCGCTAATCACCTATGGCGACCGATCGCGCCAAATTTTGTTCCTCGATGAACCTTTTGTGCCAACCGAGCAGTCGCTATTGGTCTCGAGCGGTCGCCATCACCCCGCAGACCGGTCGCCATAAGTCGCGAGCGGTCGGGATCACCCAGCTAAATAGTTGGCGTAGCCCCGGTGGCTGGTCACGCCCGGCGGAAGCCGCTGGTCCATCAAGCGGTCGCTCAGGTGTTGGCCGCCGGCTTCTCGTCAACCGGCGTGGCTGACACACCCGTGGCGCCACCATCATCGCCGCTGATTACGTCCAGCCAGGCGCGGTACCCGGTGCCGAACGGCTCGGTTCTCGCCCGGATCGCCGCAAGCAGCCAGGCAGCTGCCTGCTCCGCCCGGCGGATCACCTCGGCCGGGTAGCCGTACCGCACCTGGTGGCCGGCGAACTCGTCCTCGTCCAGAAGCAGCACCTGTCCGCCGTAACGCATCCGCACCACGTCGAGATCCAGGTCGACCATGGTGACCTCACCCGGATGCAGCCACCGAGGCTCCGCGGTGATGTCGCAGTAGATCTCGGTCGCGGTCGGCTCGCCGTTGAACGCAGCTGTCCACCACTGGCCGTGGGGGATGAGCTGCACCCACGGCTGCCCGAACACGATCGGCGGTTCGGCGCCCCGCTGGGCTGCCGTTCCGGCAGCGGCGCCGAGCCACACGCCGTCCTCGTCCGCGCCCAGGTACCGCATCGGGTAGTGCCAGTGCAGACTGCCGCCGTATTTGGTGTAGACCACGCGCACGTGGCGACCCGTCACAGGCTGACCCTATCCAGCTGGCCCGGAACCCGCGTTATCCTGCGCCTGTGTCGCAGCCTGCCCGGATTCCGTCGGGAACGGTCACCC
>JASHSZ010000105.1 GCA_030040815.1 Streptosporangiaceae bacterium | reverse complement strand
TGCCCAGGCAGTGCTTAAGGGCACCCAGGTCGACGGGGTGTACGACGCGGATCCGCGGCAGAATGCCGACGCGGTGCTGTTCCACCACCTCGACTACACCGAGGTACTCCGCCGTGAGCTGCGGGTGATGGACGCCACCGCGGTGAGCCTGTGCATGGACAACAACCTGCCAATCGTCGTATTTGATCTGATGGGAGAGGGCAATGTGGTCCGGGCCGTCCGCGGCGAGTCGATCGGGACGCTCGTGAGCCGTGACCCGAAGTGATGGCTGGGCGCTGCCGGCTTGCCGTGGCAGCATGTCGCGACGGGGCGCACCATGTACCTATTGGACCGAGCCCCTATACCAGGAGCCGCAGTGATTGACGATAGCCTCCTCGAGGCCGAGGAGAAGATGGAGAAGGCAGTCGCGGTTGCCAAGGAGGACTTCACCGGCATCCGGACTGGCCGCGTGCACCCCTCGTTGTTCAACAAGATCACGGCTGAGTACTACGGCACGCAGACGCCGGTCAACCAGCTGGCCTCGTTCCACATGCCCGAGCCTCGAATGGTGATTCTGCAGCCCTACGACAAGGGGTCGATGGCCGCCATCGAGAAGGCGATCAGGACCTCCGATCTCGGCGTCAACCCGTCCAACGACGGCACGATCATCCGGGTCGTCTTTCCGGAGCTATCCGAGGAGCGCCGCCGGGAGTACATCAAGATCGCCCGAGGCAAAGCCGAGGACAGCCGGGTGTCCATCCGCAACATCCGCAGGCACGCCAAAGACTCGATCGACAAGCTGGTCAAGAACGGCGAGGCCGGGGAGGATGACGGCCGCCGGGCGGAGCGGGAGCTGGACGAGCTGACGCACACGTATACCGGCCAGATCGACGAGTTGCTGAAGCACAAGGAAGCCGAGCTTCTCGAGGTCTAGCTTGCGGCCACGTGATTCGACCCCCCCGCCCCGCCCCGCGCCGCGCTGGTCCGGCGCGGCAACGCAGATGGGAGCGCACCAGGATGCCGACGGCCACGATGACAGGTCGGTAGCGACGGAGGTGCCTGCGCCCGAGGGTCGGCGGTCGATACGCACCGGCCGGAATCTCCCGGCCGCCATCGCCGTCGGCGCGGTGCTGGGCGGGCTCGTGCTGGTCACGCTGTTCACGGTCAAGGCGACCTTCCTGCTGTACGTCGGGATCATGGTGGCCATCGCGCTGTGGGAGTTCACCCGCGCGCTGCGATCCCGCGAGATCAACCTGCCCGTGATCCCCATAGCGGCTGGCGGCGCGGCGATGGTGACGCTCGGTTACTGGACCCAGACGCGGTGGGTCCTGGTCGCGCTCGCTCTGACCGGAATCGGCGTGCTCGCCTGGCGGCTGGTCGGCGGCGCCGCGGGGTACGTCAGGGACGTTACCGCGGGCATCTTCACCCTGCTTTACCTGCCGCTGATGGCCGTGTTCGTCGCCCTGATGCTCGCGCAGCCGGACGGCGCGCGGCGGACGCTGATCTTCGTCGTGCTCACTGTGTGCAGCGACACCGGTGGTTACGCAGCCGGCATCCTCCTGGGCAGGCACCCGCTGGCCCCCGCCATCAGCCCGAAGAAGACTTGGGAGGGCGCCACCGGCTCGCTGGTGTTCTGCCTGGCGGCCGGTGCGATCATGGTTCCGGAGCTGCTGGGCGGGCACGTCTGGCAGGGCCTTCTGCTCGGTCTGGCGGCTGTCGTTGCCGCCACCCTCGGCGACCTCGCCGAATCGATGATCAAGCGGGACCTAGAGCTGAAGGACATGGGGCACCTGCTGCCCGGTCACGGCGGCATCATGGACCGGATCGACTCCTACCTGGTCATGGCCCCGGTTATCTGGCTGCTGCTGGCCGTCTTCGTACCGAACGGGCACGCCCGCTGAGATATGAGACATGGGAACGGGCTCGGCTTGCCGTCCCGGTCGTGCGCCGGTCCCAGCTACGGGCCGTAAACCCAGTTGCGGCGCTGGGCAGCGAGCTGAGTGACCAGGCTGGCCGAGCTTCGCTGCATGGCTAGCCTGCGCTCGCGCTCGTTGATGGGGATGATCCAGAGCCAGCGGACCGGCTCGTTGCTGGCCCGGAACCCGTCGATGCTCGGCACCTCCGGTCCCGGCAGCCGGGACGGATCGTCCAGCAGCAGGACCGCCTCGTTGCCGCCGCCGAGCGGGAACGTGGCCGGCTCGTGGTACCAGGGGATGCTGTGCCCCGACCCGAGCCAGGTCACCTCGCGCCACGGAAACTGGGCCAGCCACAGGAAGATGCGCGCCGCCTCGGTACTCGGCATCGTGGTGGCCAGCGCCAGCTCGATCCTGGCCCGGCCCACCGCGCCCTCGCCGGTCTGCTCGACCACCGGCATGCGCTGGCAGCTCATCCCCACCGTGCTCAGCACCGTGTACGGCCGGTCCGGCAGCCGCGGCCGCTCGGTCACGCCGACCGTCGGCGTCTTGCCGCCGCTCACGTCCCAGTAGCCGCCGCCCGGCCCGAGCCGGGTGAGCAGGTGCCCGAGCAGCGCCTCCTGGAACAGGTGCCATGAACCCGCACTGGCGCGCCAGCGCCAGAACTGGGCCGACTGCCTGACCCGCAGCTCAAGCCCCTCCAGCGCGTCATCTAGCGACCAGCCGAACGGGGTCTGCCCGATGACGTCCCGGCTGTAGCCGGGCATGCCGGTGGCAAGGTCCGACCAGCCGGGGATGACCGCCAGCAGCTCGCCATGTTCCAGGATCGCCGCGCCGTCGCCTTCTTCCAGCCAGACAGACGACAGGGCGTCGCGGTCAAACGGCTCCCGGCCAGCCGGGTGCTTCGTATGCTCCGCGGGCATCTCTGGCGCCACGCCGGCGCGCAGTGCCGCGAGGTCGACGCTGTCGGGCGCCCGCATGTGGTTGGCGATCCAGGTGGCCGCGATCGGCCCGTCGTTATCGTGCAGGTACGCGGAGGTGGTACGACCGTCGAACTCCACGACGACGCGGCGGCTGCCATACGGACTGACGCTGTCCAGCAGCACGACCGGTCGGGCGGGCGAGCCTGAGCCGGGCGTGTCGGCCCGGCCACGGAAGCGGAGCGCGCCAGCCGACGCCGATATTCTGGAGGTCGGACTGTCTCGGTTCCACGGCATCGGCACGACCGAAATCTATCGAATTCCCACAGGTGGGGTCGGCAGCGCCCGGAGAGTCGAGCCTTGACCAGCGGTCCGGTCGGAGGGGAGAGCATTCGTGGCTGACCCGGCAGCGCGGCCCTCGATGCGGCCGCTGCCGATGGGACTCGCCGAGGCGGAACCCGGCAGCGTCGGCGACTTCGGCGCTGCCGCGCCGCGCAGCCGCCGTGCGCGGCCGCCGCGCCACCTCGCGGACCTTGATCCGGCTGCCCGCCGGGCCGCCGTGGTGGAGCTGGGCCAGCCCGGTTACCGGGCCGATCAGCTAGCCCGGCACTACTTCGTCCGGCTGACCGACGACCCGGCCGAGATGACCGATCTGCCGGCCCAGACGCGCGCAGAACTGGCCGCGATGCTGCTGCCGCCGCTGCTCGGGGTCGAGCGCGAGCAGGACTGCGACGGCGGCACGACGCGCAAGACGCTCTGGCGGGCGCTGGACGGCGCGCTGGTCGAGTCGGTGCTGATGCGCTACCCGGATCGGGTGACGATGTGTGTCTCCTCCCAGGCCGGGTGCGGCATGGCGTGCCCGTTCTGCGCGACCGGCCAGGCGGGGCTGACCAGGAACCTGTCGGCGGCGGAGATCGTCGCCCAGGTGGTTGCCGGAGCGCGGGCGATGGCCACGGGCGCGGTGGCTGGCGGGCCCGGCCGGGTGTCGAACGTCGTCTTCATGGGCATGGGGGAGCCGCTCGCCAACTACGGCAGCGTGGTCGCGGCGGTGCGGAGAATCACCGAGCCCGCCCCGGAGGGCCTGGGTATCTCCCAGCGCTCGGTGACGGTATCGACGGTCGGCCTGGTGCCAGCGATCCGCAAGCTCGCGGCCGAGGGTCTGTCGGTGCGTCTCGCGGTCTCCCTGCACGCGCCGGACGATGAGCTGCGGGACGAGCTGGTTCCCGTCAACCGTCGCTGGCCAGTCGGCGAGGTCCTGGCCGCGGCATTCGGCTACGCCGCGGCGACTGGGCGCCGGATCTCGATCGAGTACGCGATGATCCGTGACATCAACGACCACGCCTGGCGGGCCGAGCTGCTGGCCGGCCTGCTCGCCGGGCAACTGGCGCACGTCAACCTCATCCCGCTCAACCCGACTCCAGGGTCAAAGTGGACCGCCTCCGATCCGGACGTGGCCGATGAGTTCCAACGACGGTTGGCGGCTCGCGGCATCCCGGTGACGGTGCGCGACACCAGAGGCCGTGAGATCGACGGCGCGTGCGGCCAGCTGGCCGCCATCGCGCGCAAAGCCTGACCGTCTGCCGCTGCCTGGAACGCCGCGTGGCGAGCGCTTACTCCATGATCACGAAGACTTTCCCGTGCCTGGGGGGCTGTTGCAGAATCCGTGCTGCGGCCCAGCGTGGCTTTGCTGGTAGTTCATGATCTTTTGAGAAGATCTGTTCATGGCGAGGAGATACCGGCCGGTGCAGCGGGACCAGCCGTTCTTACTGCCACCGGACATGCGGGACTGGCTCCCGGCGGGTCACCCGGTGTTCCTGGTGATCGAGGTGGTGGAGCATCA
>JASHSZ010000104.1 GCA_030040815.1 Streptosporangiaceae bacterium | reverse complement strand
CCCGAGCCAGCATCCTCTCCGGCTGCACCGGTACGCGGCAGTCGCGGCCGTCACGCCGGTCCCGCCGTCGCGCAGCCGACCGGGGCGGACCTGCGCGCCGCGGCGGCCGGGCGCGCGCGCCGGGTCCTGTCCGTGCTCCGCGCTCATCCGCTGGCCACGGCCGGCGGCCTGATCATCGTCGCCGTGATCCTGTTCTGCTTCGCCGGCCCGGCGGTGTACCACACCGATCAGACTCACGTCTTCTTGTCCCAGGCGAACCTGTCGCCGCGCGCCGGTCATCCGCTCGGCACCGACAACGATGGGAACGACGAGCTCGGCAGGCTGATGAAGGGCGGTCAGATCTCGCTGGAGCTCGCTGCGGCGGCCGGGCTGCTCGCAGCTCTGCTCGGGTCGTTGTGGGGTGCCACGGCCGGCTATCTGGGCGGCGCAATCGATGCCGTCATGATGCGCATCGTGGACGCGGGCATCGCCATCCCGGCGATTGTGCTGCTGCTGGTCCTCGTCTCGCTGTACCGGCTGTCGACCACCATGCTGATCTTGATCATCGCCGCCACCTCCTGGCTGAGCACCGCCCGGCTGGTGCGCGGCGAGGCGCTGGTGCTGCGGTCCAGGGAGTACGTCCAGGCCGCCCGCGTGATGGGTGGCGGCGGGCTGCGGGCCATCGTGCGGCACATCGCACCGAACGCCATGGGCACGATCGTGGTCAACGTGACCTTCCAGATCGCCAACGCCATCCTGCTGCTGGCCGCGCTGAGCTGGCTGGGGCTCGGCGTGCCGTACCCGTCCGTCGACTGGGGTGACATGCTCGGCGCCGCGACCCAGCTGATCGACAACGGCTACTGGTGGCAGATCGTGTCGCCGGGCGCTGCGATCGTCGTGGTCGTGGTAGCCCTCACCATGCTGGGTGACGGCCTGCGGGACTGGCTCGCACGTGATGAGTAACGGGCTGAGTATGGCGCCGCCGCCGGAGCCAGCGCTCAAGGTCACCGGCCTGCGGACAGAGATCAGGCTACCGGGCGCGACGGTGCGCGCCGTCGACGGCGTCAGCCTCGAGCTCGCGGCGGGTGAGTGCCTCGGTCTGGTGGGGGAGTCTGGCTGCGGCAAGACGATGACCGCGCGCTCCATCATGCGGCTGCTGCCGCGCGGAGGCTTCATCACCGGCGGCTCGGTTGTACTGGCCGGAACCGAGCTCACGGAGCTATCCGAACGGGACATGCGGACCGTGCGGGGCCAGCACATCGGGATGGTCTTCCAGGACCCGGCTAGCTGCCTCAACCCCACGATGACGATCGGCCGGCAGATCAGCGAGTCGGCGGTCGTGCACGCTGGTGCGAGCCGGGATGCGGCGGCCGCGCGCGCGATCGAGCTCCTCGGCATGGTCGCGATGCCCGAGCCCGAACGCGCGGCGGCGCTGTACCCGCACCAGCTGTCGGGCGGCATGCAGCAGCGGGCGATGATCGCGGCTGCCCTCGCGTGCGGGCCCCGGCTGCTGATCGCCGACGAGCCGACCACGGCGCTCGACGTGACCAACCAGCAGGACATCCTCGCGCTCATCGACGACCTTCGCAGGCAGCTCGGCATGGCTGTCATCCTGGTGACCCACGACCTCGGCGTGATCGCGGGCCGCACCGAGCGTCTGGCGGTCATGTACGCCGGCCGGATCGTCGAGCAAGCCAGAACCGAAGACGTCCTGGCCGCTCCGCGGCATCCTTACACCGAGGCGCTGCTCGAGGCGCTACCTGAGCTGGCCGGGCCGAACGCCCGGTCCCTCTACAGCATCCCCGGTCGGCCCCCCGCCCTCACCGAGCAGCGCATCGGCTGCAGCTTCGCGCCGCGATGCCGGCATGTCCAGGACTGGTGCACCAGCCACGAGCCGCCTCTCGACGGCGAGCATCCCGGTCACCTGTACGCCTGTTTCTTCCCGATCAGCCCGGTGACCGGCCAGCAGGCAGCGGGTACCGGACGCCGGGTCAGCGCCTGGACGACCGGCCGGGTCGCTGCCGCCGGGCCGGCCGGTGCTCACGCGCGGCCAGGGCCGCAGCCCGCGGAAGCACCGCTGCTACGGGTCTCCGGCCTGGTCAAGGACTATCCGGCCAGCAGCCGCGTGATCGGCCGCCGCACCGGCACGGTGAGCGCGGTGGCGGGGGTCAGCTTCGAGCTGACCGCGGGCGAGACCTTCGGCCTGGTCGGCGAGTCCGGCTGCGGGAAGACCACCGTGGCTCGGCTGCTGGTGGGTCTGGAGCGGGCTAACGCGGGCACCGTCGAGTTCCGGGGCGCCGATCTGGCCGGGCTGTCGAATCGCCAGCTGCGCGCGTACCGGCCGGGCATTCAGCTGACGTTCCAGGACGCATTCGCCTCCCTCGACCCGCGGATGCGGGTCCGGGCGATCCTGAGCGAGCCACTGGAGATCCAGCGAACCGTCCGCCGCCGCGGGCGCCGCAGGCAGGTCGCGCGGATCCTGGACGAGGTTGGCCTGCCGCCCGAGGCGGCTGACCGGTATCCTCGCGAGTTCTCCGGCGGTCAGCGGCAGCGGCTGGCGCTAGCCAGGGCGCTCATTCAGCGTCCAGCCCTGATTGTCGCCGACGAGCCGGTGTCCGCGCTGGACGTTTCCGTGCAGGCGCAGATCCTCAACCTCATGCGCAAGCTGCAGCGCCAGCACGACCTCAGCTACCTGCTCATCTCCCACGACCTGTCGGTGGTCCGGTACATGGCCGACACCATCGGAGTGATGTACCTCGGGAAGCTCGTCGAGGTGGGTCCCGCCGAGGACATCTGCACCGCCCCGGCGCATCCCTACACGGCCGGGCTCATCGCCGCCATCCCGGCGGTGACCGGCGAGGTCAGGCCCCCGGCGGAGGTGCGCCCTGCGGTCAGCCTGCCGCTAGCAACCCGGCCGGCGTCGGGCTGCAGGTTCCGCGAGAGGTGTGTCCGCGCTCAGGACATCTGCGCGAAGGCCGAGCCCCCGCTGCAGCCAAACGTTGCCGGCGGACAGCTCGTTGCGTGCCACTTCCCGCTCGAGACGGGCATTCTGGACACGGGCCGCGCCGCCTGGCAGGCAAGTGCGACGAGTGGCTGAGGTTCACGCGCCCGGCCTGATCGGCCGGCCCGCCCCCCGCCGCGGCGCCCTGGCGGCGACCGCATGCGTACCTAGTTGTCGCTGGCTGCGTCCTTGTACTCGTGGTTGCCGCTAGCCTTCTTGTGTCCGCAGTGAGCGGGAAGGAGCAGCTTCATGGCTCACGGTCGGCCGCGCGGGGGGTGCCAGCGGTGAGCGCCGGCACGTCCGTGCCACGCCCCCGGCCGTCCGGCCTGGAGGTCGCTGACTCAGCGCTGCTGTCGTCGCTGCTGCTCGAAGCGCCGGTCGGCTTCCTTTTCCTCGGTCCGGACTCGCGCCTGTTGCGGCTGAACAAGGCGATGTCGGCGCTGTCTGGCGGCCCAGAGGCTGCCCAGCTCGGTCGCACGCCAGCCGAGCTGTGGCCCCCGGACCTGGCGGCCGCGGCGGAGGATGCGGTGCGCGCCGTTGCCGTGGGTGAGCGACCGGTAGCGCAGACCGAGCACGTCGTCCCCGACTCCGGCAGCGTAGCTGGCGGCAACGGCCGCGAGCGTGCCGAGCGCTACTGGTCCTTCTCCTGGTTCCCGTCGTCCGACGGGGACGTCGGCGGGGTCGCCGCCATCGCCGTCGACACCACCGCCAGGCACGAGGTTGCCGAGGCACTGCGCAGGACCGAGGAACGGTACAGGTCCCTGGTTCAGGCAGGTGCCCAGGTCGTGTGGGTGACAACGCCCGATGGTGAGATCGCGGAGGACTCACCGGAATGGCGGTCGATCACCGGCCAGTCGGCCGACGAATTCCGGCAGGAAGGCTGGCTGGCCGCGGTTCACGGGGATGACCGGGATCGGGTCGAAGCAGCGTGGCAGGACTGCATCCGATCCGGCAAGCTGTTCGACAGCCGCTACCGGGTCCGCAGCAGGACGGGCTCGTACAAGCACTACGACGTGCGCGCCGTGCCGATCGAGCGGGACGGCAGGATCGTCGAGTGGATCGGCGCGAGCACCGACGTCACGGCCCAGCGCGAGGCGGAGGAGATGCGAGGCCGGCTCACCGAGCAGCTGTCCGCCGCCGCATTGCGCACCGCCCGGCTCCAGCAGGCCACCTCGATGCTCGCTGAGGCGCTGACGGTCGACCAGGTGGTACAGGTCATCACGGAAGTCGGCCGCTCGGCTATCGGCGCCGAGCGGTCCGCGGTCGCGATCCTCGACACCGAGCGGCTGTGGCTGCACACGATCAACCCCGGTGGCTTGCCGGACGGCCCCGGCGCCGTTGGCAGCGACATCCCGCTGTCGGCGACCAGCGTGATGACCTCGGCCATCAACGCGCGCAAACCCGTGCTGCTGGAAAGCCCTGAGGCGCTACGCAGGCACTTCGATGCCGAGGGAATCGACGCGAGCCTGTTCCTGGCGTATACCGACGAGAGCGCGTGGGTCGGGCTGCCGCTGCTGTCATCCGGCGCGTCGCTCGGCGCGCTGCGATTCTCCTTCAGCCGACCGCGCCAGATCACCGAGGAGGAGCGGGTCTTCCTCGAGGCGCTGGCCGGACAGTGCGCACTCGCGCTGGAGCGAGCCCTGCTCTACGAGCGCGAGCACACCACGGCGGAGACGCTGCAACGGAGCCTGCTGCTGGACACGCTGCCTACGGTGCCTGGTGTGATCCTGGCGGCCAAGTGTCTCCCGGTGACCAGGAACATGGAGATCGGCGGCGACTGGTACGACGCGTTCCGGCTGCCAGATGGCCGCCTGGCCGTTGCAACCGGCGATGTCATGGGTAAGGGACTGACCGCGGCTGCGGGAATGGGCCGGGTAAGAAATGCGCTGCGGGCCCTGGCGCTCACCGATCCGCGGCCGGCGGCCGTGCTCGCCGGGCTGGACCGGCTGTTCCTCGCCACCGAGCTGGCCGAGCAGGTAACCACCGTCGCCTACCTGGTCGTGGACCCGATAACCGGAGACGGCGTCGCGGGGAACGCCGGTCACCTGCCGCCGCTGCTGCTGTCGCCGGACGGACCGCCGCGGCTGGACCCGGCCGAGGCGGGCACGCCGCTCGGGTGGGCTAGCCCGCGCCGGCAGTACGCGTTCCGGCTGCCGCCCGGCAACACCGCTGTGCTGTATTCCGATGGGCTGGTAGAGAACCGCAAGCGAGGACTGGACGCCGGGCTAGACGAGCTCGTGGCAGTCGCCGCCAAGGCGCCGGCCGCGATCGCTCAGGATCCCGGTCAGCTGCTGAATTACTTCGTAGACCGGATGCTGACCGGGTACGAGCAGGATGACGACGTGACGGTACTTGTCCTGCACGTCCCGGCCGAGGGGCAGCGGGCCAGCGGCCGCAAGCGTGCCGGTTCGGCGCGAAAGGGGAGGGTATGAGGAATGCGGGTACCATTCCCGCGGTTGTGCTGTCCGGCTTGGCGTACCCGGTCCGGGCCTGCGATGGGCGCCGCTCGCCGAGCAACGGTACGACCTACACCGACAGTGCGCTTAGTGTGGTGGGCGGGAGAGGACCTCGGGCATGACGGGCGCTCCTGGCGCGGCGGTCAGGCTTTCGGGCCGGTCAGTGCGGCCAGGCTCGCGCTGCGGAGTCCGATGCTCAGCATGAGGGATGCCGGAGAGGTGGCAGTGTCGCCTGCGGGTGCGAACATCGCTGTGCCGGTCAGAGCGGGGCGGGCCGCCATCCAGCTAGGGAAGGGGTGACCGCGGTGGCAGGCGCTGCAGGCTCAGCGGCGCGGCGGCAGTCTCGGCCGTCGGCACGGAGCGCACGCGTACCGCAGCAGGCCTATGGCGGTCCGGCCGACGGCAACTCACCGGCCGACCAGCCCATAGCCCTCGTACCGGGTGACGCCGCTGCAGACGTGGTACCAGCCGCGAGGCGGCCGGCCAGCAGTCGCAGCCGTAAGCCCGCATCGAGGCCAACCGAGACTTCCGGCACGACGGGCGTGACCAGCGCTGGTGCCGAGGAAGAGGTGCAAGCAGGCTCCAGGCGCAGGCGGGCCAGGCCCGGCCCGGCTGGCGCTAAGAGCGGGCAGGGAAAGAAGGGCGCCAGTGAGCTTCCGGGTAGGGGAGAGCATCGTGACAGCGGGAGCATGGACGTGACGGCGGAGGCTGACCTGGCAGCCGAGGCTGAGCTGGACGAGGACCGGGATCTCGCCGAGGCCGGCAGCGCGGAGGCCGGCAGCGCGGAGGCCGATCCCGACCTCACTGACGTAGCGGACATCGACGTCGACGTCGACGAGGCCGATCTCGCCGACGTTGCCTTCCTCGACGTTGACGCCGAACTCGAAGACCTGGAGTCCCTCGACTCCGACGAGAGCGACGACACAGACGTCGAGGATCTAGCCACCGACGCGGACCTCGGTGAACAGGAAGAGAGCCTGGCCGACGACCAGGTCGGCGAGCGGACCGTGCTGGCCGCCGTGAACGGCACCGTCGTGGCCGCTCCTGGCACCGGTTCCGTCGAGGAATCCGACGATGAGGCGTTTGTCTACGGCGACGACGACGAGGACCTGCCGGCTGCGCAGGTGGCGGTCGCCGGCGCGACGTCGGATCCGGTCAAGGACTATCTCAAGCAGATCGGCAAGGTTCCGCTCCTCAACGCCGAGGAGGAGGTCGAACTGGCCAAGCGGATCGAGGCTGGCCTGTTCGCCGAGGAGAAGCTCGCCGAGATGAGCCACTCGATCCGGTCGGAGGTCCGGCTGGACCTGGAGTGGATCGCCGACGATGGCAAGCGGGCCAAGAACCACTTGCTGGAGGCGAACCTCCGGCTCGTGGTTTCGCTGGCCAAGCGTTACACCGGCCGCGGCATGCTCTTCCTCGACCTAATCCAGGAAGGGAACCTGGGCCTGATCCGCGCGGTGGAGAAGTTTGACTACACCAAGGGCTACAAGTTCTCGACGTATGCCACCTGGTGGATACGCCAGGCCATCACCCGGGCCATGGCAGACCAGGCGCGGACAATCCGGATCCCGGTGCACATGGTCGAGGTGATCAACAAGCTCGCTCGCGTGCAACGCCAGATGCTGCAGGACCTGGGCCGGGAGCCGACTCCTGAGGAGCTAGCGGCTGAGCTGGACATGACCCCCGAAAAGGTCATCGAGGTGCAGAAGTACGGCCGAGAGCCCATCTCGCTGCATACGCCGCTCGGCGAAGACGGCGACAGTGAGTTCGGCGACCTGATCGAAGACTCCGAGGCGATCCAGCCGGGCGAGGCGGTCAGCTTCACGCTGCTGCAGGAGCAGCTGCACTCGGTTCTGGAC
>JASHSZ010000103.1 GCA_030040815.1 Streptosporangiaceae bacterium | reverse complement strand
AGCACCAGCGCTACCACAACTTCAGCCGTGACCTGCCCCGGCGTCGGCGGGGCCTGCTGGATACTCCCCGCGGCGTCAACCCAGATCCGGATGGCTGTCCCGGCTGGCGAGCCAGGAATTGCTGGCACTTCGCCGACGTGAGCGGACCCGGCCACGGTCCACCTTGCTGGTGCAGGGATCATGCCTGAGCCAGTCACGACCGGGTTTCCAGCCGGCACCGCGTGCACCAGCACAGCCGTTACCTGCTTGAGCGACTTGTCACGGTCCTTCGCAGCGTTGTGTACCCAGTGGACCGCGCACGCGGCCGCCAGCACGGCAAGCGGGACGAACGCGATGATCAGCGCGAGCGCGCACCACGCCTCGATCCGGTCCGATGTGCGACGTAGCTCGTTGCGGTCGAGCGCAAACTGACGCATGAGCTTCGCGCGCCTCGCGTCGCCCGGTCGCATCGCGTCCTCCGGTAAGTCCCTGCTAGCAGCGTGACCGGAACCGAGTGACCGGAGGCAGGGCTGCCAGTCCATGGGCACACGGACCTTGGTCCTCGATATCTGGGCGGCGCACAGAGTCGCCGAGCGACGCGTACCGAATTTGTCTTCGAGCTCTTCTGCCCGGCCGGTGAGGACTTTTGACATGGTGAGCGGCGCAACGTCAGCGTTCAGCCTGGAGATCACCACCGAGTCGCACAACCAACGTCGGCCGTCCCATCGTCCGGAGGCGACTCGCCGCTCGGCGGCCTCGCCCCGTGAGCTGAGGTGGGACACAGCCTGCACCGCCTCGTCGGAAATTACGATACGGCGCTGTTCTCAAAGGCCAGGCTCGCACCCCTCCAGCCGCCGACAAGCCCTGAACGAGACCGCCGGAGATAGACCCGCCCAGGCAGATGTGACGTGCCGCAAGGCTCGGTTGGGTGAGAGCAGTCGTCGCTGCGGCGCTGTGCCCTGCGCAGCTCCGCACCGTTGCTCCGTATCGGTCATCGTCTGGTGTGCTGACAAGCTGCGGCGGCTATTCCTGCGCCGACTGCGCCGAGGTGCGCCGCGCGCGAGGTATGAGGGTTCACGGCGACGTACTGGGGGACGGCGGCGAGACTGTCGGGCTCATCGTGGCAGTCGGGGTTGCCGTTGGCGTCGCGGTTGGCGTGGCTGTCGGGGTTGGCGTGGGCGTTGGGGTGGCAGTCGGAGTCGGCGTCGGCGTCGGCGTAGGGGTCGGAGTCGGGGCGGGGGGTGTCCGGGCGGGTGCTGTGGCTGCCGGGGGCTGGACTGGCCGGACGAGGCTGGGGCCGGCGATGTGACGGCCAGTGATCATCAGGGCGATCGCTAGCGCAGCCACGGCGCAGACGGCGATGGCACCGCCGGCCGATACGCCAGCAGCGAAAGCATGGCGCTCGCGCCGGTATTCGGTGCTGCGACGCTCGCGCAGCCAGGCCGGGAGCGCGGCATGGCGGGCTGCCCAGCTGTTGAACGGTGCGGCGGCCATGCCAAGAGTGGGCACGAACAGCAGGCCGGCCAGCAATGGACCGCTCAATGTGCTGGTCTTGGTGAGCGCGCCGGCGATCCCAGCCACGCCGCAGAGGGCGAGGATGGTTTCCAGCCAGTTAGCGCGCAGGGCGTTCCACCAGCTGGTCCGCTCGCTGGTCTTCGGGGTGCGCAGGAAGGCGGCCTTCCTCGCGAACAGGGCGAGGACCGAGGCACGCGCGACCACCAGCGAGGTGGACTGCCAGATGAAGAACGCGCCGAGGGCGTCGCGCCATGACGCACGAGTGCTACGGCGCAGCAGCGCGATCGCGCGGACCAGGCCCAGCAGGATGAGCACGGGAACAGCAGCGACGAGGAAGACCGTCAGCTTGCGGAACAGCTGTCCCCCGCCGGTGGCCACGTTCGCCGCGCCGGCCAGCAGGAAGATGAAGAACAACAGTCCGAGCAGGTCGCCGTACCACTGGAGCGCGCCGGACAGGTATGACCAGCGCTGGCCGGCCGATAGGTGGTTCTTCCTGGTCGCTGGGCCGGGGAGCAGGGACTTCCAGTGCATGCGCAGCAGCTGGATGCCGCCGAAGCACCAGCGGTATCGCTGGCCCTTGAGCGCCTCGAAGGTCAGCGGCATGATCCCGTGGCCGCCGGACTCGTCGACGTGCATGCCGGACCAGCCTGCGCGGAGGAGTCTGAGTGATACCTCCGCGTCTTCGGTGATGCACCATTCATCCCAGCCGCCCAGCTCATCGAGGGCGACCCTCCTGATCAGGCCCATGGTGCCCGCGAAGATCGCGCCATCGCGTTCGTTTCTTGAGGGCTGGGAAACGGCGAAGAAGTACTTATAGGAGTAATACAGCCGCCGGTAGTAGCGGGCGTGCTGCCAGTCGCGGTAGTCCTGCGGTGCCTGGACGAAGCCGATCCACGGGTCCTTGAAGAGCGGCACGCAGCGGCGCAGCCATTGCGGCTCGACCTGGTAGTCGGAGTCGACGACGCCGATGATCTCGGCGTCCGGGTCGGTCAGGTGCTGGAGCGCGTAGTTGAGCGCGCCCGACTTGTAGCCCGGCCAGTTCTCCAGGTGCTTGAACGTGACACCGTGCCGCTGGCACCAGGACTCGACCGGGCGCCACAGCCACTCATCGTCCGTGTTGTCGTCGATGACAACGATCTGCACACGGGGGTAGTCGAGGCGCCGCAGGGCACGTAGCGTCTCGATGACCATGCCCGGCGGCTCGTTGTGCGCCGGGACGTGCACGCTGACGAGAGGCGGCGCGTTATCCGGCCGCGGGACCACCGCCCGCAGTATCTCGGTAGCAACGCGCCGACGCGGGTCACGAAGGGAGCGCCTGCGGTGCCAGTGGGCGGTGCCGAGCGCGTCGCACAGTTCCCACAAGTAAGCGCAACACATCAGCGCGGCGACCACCTCAAGGCACCACAGCAGCACGCCGCCGACTGTGCTCGCCACACCCAGGTGGCTGGCGAAGGTCCACTCGAGCGCATACACGAGGTAGACCACGAAGAGGTAGGTGGACGACGCCCAGCACAGGTGCGCCCGCGGTGACCAGTTCCTGGTGACCGGCAGCCAGACCAGGCCGGCCAGTACGACACCCGCTGCGCCGATAATGAGGTTGGCTTCCGTCGCTTTCAGCAGGTACAAGACGCCGGCGGCCGCGGCGGCGAAGACCGCGGTCCCGATGAGAGCGCGGATGACCCGCCATATCGCAGCCCAGATGCCCGCCCGCTGATGATGCCCGGCTGGCAGGAAGAGGGCGGCGGAGCCGAGCGGTGCGGCGACCATTCCGGCAATGACCAGTGCCTCAAGCATGAATGTCTCTCAGCCGCCAGACAGGTGGCTCGCCGCCGCCGCGAACGCCGCGAGGGCAGACGGGTCATTTTCTAGCCGCCAGTCCTGGTGGTACAGGCCAGCGTGCTGCGCCTCGTCGAACCAGACCAGCCCGGCGAGGTGCTCCGCCTGGACGCCCGCGAACAGCGCGTTGATCTGGCTCTCCCGGTCCTGGGTGGTGCCCACGGCCGTCTCGGCGATGAGCAGCGGCGCGCTGCTGAACGTGCGGATGTCCGCGATGGTCGAGCCGAATATGGAGCCAAACGTATCCGTGGCCACGAAGAAGTAGCCGTCGATGCCGGTCCAGTCAACCCACGCACCGCCCGGCCACCACTGGCTCAGCGAGCTCGAAGCCCCTTCGATGGAATTGACCGCCCAGAGCCAGGTGACGTTAGCCGCCCCAGCGGCGCGGAAGACCCGCACGACATGCCGCCAGGCGGCCACGAACGTCGCGGGCGACGTGTGACCGTATCCCCAGGAGTACCAGTTGCCATTCATCTCGTGCCCGAAGGACAAGATCACCGGATGGCCGAACGCGACGACCGCGGCAGCGTAGGAGCGCAAGTACGCGTCTGAGCCGCCCGCGGCGATGGAGTCAAGCGTCACGCCGTTCGGCTGAAGCTGGACGAGCACATAGGCATCGTGTTGCCAGGCGGCCTGCGCGAATGACGTGCTGAACGGGTCGTTCCACGCCGAGTAGTACACGACGATCCTGGGCTTGACGCCGGTAGCGTTGCTGAATTCCGTGATCTGCGACCAGCCGCTGGGCGCTTCCGGTTCGTAGACGCCGACGAGCGGGCTGGTCGGCGCGGGGACCGGCGTCAGGGGCTGCTGCGGACGCGTGGGCTGCGACGTCAGCGGGGTCAGGCATCCCGTGACCCCCAGCAAGATCGCGGCCACCGCGGTCGCTACCGTGACCCTTCGCAGCACGACGCCGCCACGACGACGGCCGGGGTGCGACAGGGACCCCGGACCCGGCTCGGACGCGACCGGGCCGGTCACGTGCGCCCGCCAGGGCCGCTCGGCCTGCGCGGCAGCGTGACAAGCGCCACGATGCAGCCCACGACGGCAACACCAGCGCCGACCGTGAGGCCGAGGTCCATGCCGCTGACGAAGGCGGATCTCGCGACATGCGCGAGCTGATCGCCGAGCACGCCCCCGACCCGTGACGCGACCGCCAGCGCGCTGCCAACGTCACCGAGGATCCGCTCCATGATCGCCGGAGAGACGTGATAGGGCGCGAGCGCCGCGGTCATCTTGCCGGCGTACCTGGTCGCCAGCAGGCTGCCGATGACGGCGACGCCGAGCGCGCCGCCGAGCTGAAGGGCCGCGCCGTTGGTGGCCGAGCCGATGCCAGTGTGCTCGGTCGGAACCGAGCCCATCACCGACGCCGTGCTCGCCGGTATGGCCAGGCCGGCGCCGATTCCCAGCATGATCATCCCCGCCAGCGAATCCACGTAGGTAGAGCTAGTCGAGGCCTGGCCGATCTGCCAGAGGCCGGCCGCAACGATGAGCAAGCCAGCCGCGGTGGTGAGCTTCGTGCCGACTGCCTTCTGCAACAGCGCCGACAGGGGCGCCACGACGGCGATCGCGCCGGCGGCCGGCAGCACCCGGATTCCGGCCTGCAGCGCGGTGTATCCGAGGTCGAACTGGAGGTACTGGGTGAGCACGAACAGGGAGCCGAACAGGCCGAGGGTCGCCAGGCCGACCGAGGAGATGGCAGCCGAGAACGCGCGACGAGTAAAGAACTGCAGGTTCAGCATCGGATGCGAGCTGCGGGACTCCCAGAACGCGAACGCGGCCAGCACGACCACGCCGCCGATCATGGCCCCGATGACCAGGGCGGATGACCAGCCGTCAACCGGCGCCTGGATGATGCCCCACAGCAGCACGGCCAGGCCGGTGACCGATAGCAGCGCGCCGATGAAGTCGGGCGCGGCCGCGGCCGGGTTCCTGGAGTCCGGCACCAGCGGAAGGGCCAGCAGGAAGCCGGCTGCCGCAATCGGCACATTGATGAGGAACACCGACCCCCACCAGAAGTGCGCAAGGAGCAGACCGCCGATGATCGGGCCGAGCGCGACGCCGACGCCGCTCGTGCCGGCCCAAAATCCGATGGCGCGCTGGCGTTCGCCGGAGTCGCTGAACATCTGGGTGATGATCGAGAGCGTGGACGGCATAATCAGCGCGCCGCCCAGGCCCATGCTGGCCCGTGCCGCCATCAGCATGCCCACCGAGCCAGAGAATGCGGCCCAGCTCGACCCGGCCGCAAACAGCACGAGCCCCGCCAGGAAGGTGCGCTTGCGGCCGACGCGGTCGGCCACGCTTCCGGCCACCAGGAGCAGCCCAGCGAACACGATCACATACGCATCGACGATCCATTGCAGCTGGGTTGACGTCGCGTTCAAGTCCCGGACGAGCGTCGGCAACACGACGTTGAGCACCGTGTTGTCAAGCGTGACGATCAGTAGAGAAATGCAGAGCACGGCAAGCGCCAGCCAGCGCCTTGCAGTGGGCAGGCTACCGCCGCTCGCGGTAGCCGGGCGGGTGAGAGTCGTGGTCATGCCCCCACGTCACATCCGGGCTGCCCGATTTGCCAGGGCGTAAGGTCCCGGGCTCTACGGCAAAGGTCCGCGTGGCCGCCGAAACCCGAGAGGTCGTTTGTCCTGACGGCTAGGGCTGATTGGCACTGACGAGTAACCGGCCGCAGGCGCGACTCTTACAGCATGTGGCTGAACCTCCTGCACCATGGCGACTCAACCCTGATCGGTGGCCGACCTTTGGAGGCCACGGCGGACACGCCGGGCGCGAACCGCGCGCCGGAACACGACGTGCAGGCCGCTTTGCGGTCCGGTCGAGCCTGTTGTTGTCCGGCCAGGCCCGCTGTCCTCGTCATCATGCCGCCCGCAGCGGGCTGGCAACACCCGACTGAGTTACTGCTGTGCTGGCAGCACTACCGAGCTAGCCAGCACTCGTTGGCAGCTGCGCGCGCGACGGCAGCCCTGGCGGACGGTACAGCCGCCCCCGAGACCGTCTGGCCATCCACTTTCGGCGCCTAGGTGTCCTGCAGATGTCCTCTGCGGGTCCTCATTCATCCGCGGGCGCGGCATCGTGACTGCGCAGACCCGCCATCTTGCTGATGGTCACGGCCACTTGAGCTCGGCAAGCGGCCCCTCACGGACCTGGCAGAACCAGTTATCGTCCCCGGCGAGACGTGCCGTCGCCTGGTCAGAGGCAGGACCGAGCGCCGGTCGACCAGATGGCCGACCGTGTGGCCGCCGCCATGGTTGTGCCCTAGCCGCCGGGCATCCCCATCCTGCTGCCGGGCGAGTCGGCCGAGCAGGCCGACGGACCGGTTTTGGCAAAGTTCTCGCCACTCCCAGTCCGTCGACCCGTGTGGGTCTCAAGGGCAGGCCTGATTCGCGCAGTTAAAAGTGCCCGGGAAAGCCGATACTCTCGCCGGAGAGGGCGAAGGGTGGGGACATGGCTGCAATACCTGCCGACACGAGCAAGATCAACGTATTTCTACTTGACGACCACGAGATCGTGCGGCGCGGCGTGAAGGAACTGCTGGAAGCTGAGCCAGATATCACGGTCGTCGGCGAGGCCGGTACGGCCTCATCAGCCCTTGCTCGCATCCCGGCGCTCAAGCCGGATGTCGCGGTACTGGACATTCGGCTCCCCGATGGCGACGGCGTCAGCGTGTGCCGGGAGATCAGGTCCAGGATGCCGGAAGTCGCGTGCCTCATGCTCACCTCTTTTAGCGACGATGAGGCCCTGTTCGACGCGATCATGGCCGGAGCAGCCGGGTACGTGCTTAAGCAGATACGCGGCACCGACCTGGTTGGTGCTGTCCGCACCGTCGCGTCTGGCGAGTCAATGCTCGACCCCGACGCAGCCAGCAAGGTCATGGCCCGGATGCGGCTCCAGGCAGAGCAGTCCGATCCGCTAGCCAGACTGAGCCCGCAAGAGCGCAAGATTCTTGAGCTCATCGGCGAGGGCCTGACGAATAGGCAGATCGGCCAGCGCATGTACCTGGCTGAGAAAACGGTGAAGAACTATGTCTCGGGCTTGTTCGCCAAGCTGGGCATGGAACGCCGGACGCAGGCCGCTGCGTACGCGTCGCGAGTATTCGATCATCAGGACGAGCAGCGTCATCATCGGGAATGACGGTCGCCGAGCCGATTTCGTTCGCGGCCGCGACGGCTTGAGCTAACCGACGTGCACCGATCGTGCAGACGCTCGGTCTGAATGTGCCAAGCCAATGACGCCTCGGTCGTCGCCAGTGGGTGGGCATGATGTGTTCGCGACCATGGAGGTCCTGCCGTGAATACGACTGTTCGGGATGTGATGACCCGCCGGGTCGTCTCTGTCCGCGAGGACGCATCGTTCAAAGAGATGGCCGACATGCTGCGGCGCACGAGGATCAGCGCGTTCCCGGTCATCGACACCGCCAACCGGGTAATCGGAGTGGTATCCGAGGCGGACTTGCTGGTCAAGGAGGCGGTACAGGCCACGGGGACCAGCATCGTCGCGGCGCTGCGCCACGTCGGCGAGGAGGTCAAGGCTAAGGGAGTCACAGCCGCAGATCTGATGACTCGCCCTGCCATCACAATCGGCCCGGACGCCTCAGTCGCGGAGGCCGCCAGGATCATGTATGACCGGCGCATCAAGCGGCTGCCAGTCGTCGACGCGGCCGGGCGCCTCCTCGGGATTGTCAGCCGGGCCGACGTCCTGGTGGTGTTCAGCCGACCGGACGAGGAAATTCGGGACGAGATAGTGCACCGGGTACTGCCCGCTGCCGTGGTCAGCAAGGCCGCGGACTTCGAGGTGACGGTTCGCGATGGCATCGTGACCATCTCGGGCCCGTCGCAAAGCGACCAAGTCGCTCGGGCTCTTCTTGACGCGGCTCGCCACGTCCAGGGCGTTGTCGCCGTGCGGGATCGGTTCAGCTGACGCAACGTGGCGACGGTCTTCTGGCACCGTCCGGCCAGAGTCAGCCGCGGATGTAGACCGGGGTGCCCGGAGTCGGCACCATCGTGTAGAAGAACTGGGCGATGTCCATCGGGATGCGCACGCAGCCGTGCGACACCGGCTGCAGCGGCACGTCGGTGTCGCCATGGATCGCAAAGGCGGTGTCGATGAAGAACACCGGGTTGTACATCTCGCCGA
>JASHSZ010000102.1 GCA_030040815.1 Streptosporangiaceae bacterium | reverse complement strand
CGAGCGCGTTCTCGCGGCGGGCGAGCAGCAGGAACGGCTGATTGAGGCGCTGCTGACGCTGGCCCGCAGCCAGCGCGGGCTCGACCGGTGGGAGCAGGTCGACCTGGCCGCCGTCGTGGCCGGCGTGGTGGATGCCCGGCGACCGGAGGCCGCTGCCCAGGCCCTGCAGGTCGAGGTCGCCGCCGACACGGCGGCGGTAGTCGTGCACGGGGACGCCAGGCTGGCGGAGCGGCTCGCGGCCAACCTGCTGGACAACGCCATCAGGCACAACGTGCCGGGCGGCTGGATCAGCGTGCGCGTCGGCTTTGTCGGGGCGCAGCCGGTGCTACGGGTGGCGAACACCGGACCGGTGATCCCGCCGGGCGAGGTGACCCGGCTGCTGACGCCGTTCCAGCGGCTCGGCGCCGGTCGTGGCGAGCGGCGCGACGGTCACGGCCTGGGCCTGTCCATCGTCAGCGCCATCGCCGCGGCGCACGGCGCAGACCTGCGGGCCGACCCGATGCCGGGCGGCGGGCTTGCGGTGCTCGTATCCTTCCCGCCCTGGCCCGCGGCACCGGCCGGGGGTAGCCCGCAGCCGCAGGAGCAGGACCTCGCCGACAGCCTGGTGCCTTCCTAACAGCCGGGGGTAGCCCGCAGCCGCAGGAGCAGGACCTCGCCGACAGCCTCGTGCCTTCCTAACAGCCGGGGCTGCGCGGCGCTGACCCTGCTGCTGTCGAGCTGGCTAGCCGCTGGCGGCCGACTGCGCGGCGGTGGCCAGCTGGCTTCTGCGATAACCCGTTGACTGCGCGCAATCTGTTGTTTAGGTTAACCAAATAGTTTGGCATACTAGCCGGCCGGTAGGTCGGTCTGGCCATCGGGTCGATGGTCGGCGGTAGTCGGTGACGGCACGATCGGGAGCGACACGGTGTGGCGGGGCGCTGGGGTCGGAGCGGCTGCGGCCGGATCGAGCGCCGTCGGTGCCACGACGGAGGCTGGCACCGGCGGGGCTGCGGGCGGCGCGCCCGGCGACGCGAGGGCAGCAAGACGGCCGCGGAGCCGGGCGCGCACCGCCTGGATCCTCGGGATCGCGGGACTAGCGGCCTACAACTGGTGGCTCCTGGTGCCCCTGAAGCCCGGCCTGATGACCTGGCCCGACGAGCTGTTCAGCAATTTGGAAGTCACCGGGCAGCCGTACGCCGCGGTCATGCAGCACTGCGACCTCGCCTCCGGGTTGCTGCTGGTTGCAGCGTTCGCGGTGACCGGGCCAGGTGCCGGGCGACCCGGCCGCCGGGAGTGGCTCTCGATGCTCGCGTTCGCGGTCGCCGGAGCGCTCGGCGGTCTGTTCCCAGAGGTGTGCGCTGACGGCATCAACGCGACGTGCCGGGGCGAGGAGTGGCGGTTCGAGCTGCCCGCCGCCCAGTACATCCACATGGTGGCCGGATTCTTTGAGTTCGCCGCGATCACGCTGGCGCTGGTGTACGCGGTGCGCAGGAGCAGGTCTTCCCGGTCCGGGCCGGCCCGGGTCTACCGCAGCCTGGCCCGCGGCGCGCTGATCGCCTACCCGCTGCTTGGCGCTGCCTACCTCACGGATCGCCTCGGCGCGATCATGGAGGCGGTCTTCTTCATCGGTTTCACGATCACGGTCGCCAGTCAGCTCGCTGAGCGCACGCGCGCGCTCACAGACCGTCACTGATCGTCATCGACCGTCACCGGATCCAGTCGGTGACGTGAGCGGCGATCAGATCGGGTCGCTCCAGGTGCAAGAAGTGACCGACGCCGTCGATCACCTCTAGCCGCGAGCCCGCCGGGAGGTGCTCGGCCGCCTGCGTGGTGGTCTCAACGCCCAGGCATCCGTCGTCCGCGCCGTGCAGGTACAGCACCGGACAACCGGCGCGGGAGGTGGTGGCGGCCTGCTCGGCCGCGTAGCGTGGCAGGTGCCTGGCAGGGTCGAGCAGCGCCCGGTAGTAGCCGATCGCCGCGGCGAGGCTGGCAGGATCACGCATGCAGTCCTTCGCCCGGGCGGCGTCGTCCGTGGCCGCATAGCCCGGCGACCAGTCGCGCCACAGCCCGTCAACGAACGCGAAGTCGTCCGCGCCCACCGCGATCTCCGCCAGTGGCGTCTGGAACAGGAAAATGTAGAACGACCGGCGTAGCTGTGGGTAGCGCAGGAATGCCGAGCCCATCGAGCCGGTCGGCGGTACGGCCAGCGTCACGGCCCGCCGCCACCGCTCGGGCGCGAACGCGATAGCGCCGTAGGCGGTCATGGCGCCCCAGTCGTGCCCGATGAGCACCGCCTGGTCGTCTCCGCCGAGCGCGTCGTGCAGCGCTTCGGCGTCCGCGACGAGGGCGCCGAGCTGGTAACACCCGTCGGCCGGCACCTGGGTAGGGGCGTAGCCGCGCAGGAACGGGGCGACGGCGTGATAGCCGAGATCCGCGAGCACCGGCAGCAGGTGCCGCCAGGTGTGGGGCGAGTCAGGGAAGCCGTGCAGGCACAGCGCCAGCGGCGCATCTGGCTGGCCCGCCTGAAGGTAACCGAATTGCACGCCGTTGGCCGCCGCGAATGCGATGCCGGTGCCGTCGCTCATGGCGGGAGGGTAGCCCATGGGCTGCCGCGATCAACAGGGCCAGCATTGGCCTGGCCAGGGTGGTCGCGTGGCGCAGCTCGGCCGGAACCGGGCGCTACGATGGCCGGGCACAGGCTTACCGGCCGAGATCGGGTCATGCTGAGCTGACCGTGACGACCCGGCCCGCGAAGGAAGGCAACTGCAAGCGCCGTGCACACGAACACCGAGCGGCCGCCAGCGGGCGCGACCAGCATCACCGGCGGCAAGCCGGCCGCCGTCATCCATACCGAGGACCTGACAAAGGTCTACCCCGGCACGGACTTTGCCGCGGTAGACGAGCTGAACCTCGATGTCGAGGCGGGCGAGATATTCGGGCTGCTTGGACCCAACGGGGCAGGCAAGACGACGACCGCGGGGATGCTAACCACGCGGGTGGTGCCGACGTCTGGCCGGGCGCTGCTCGGGGGCGTCGACGTGGCCAGGCACCCGGCGCTGGCCAAGCAGCTCAGCGGCATCGTGTCGCAGCAGAACACGCTGGACCGCCAGCTGACGGTCTGGGAGAACCTGTACTTCCACGGACGGCTGTTCGGCATCGGGGCGCGCGAGTCCCGGCAGGTTGCCGACCGGCTGCTGGAGCAGTTCCAACTGTCCCGGTGGGCCAAGGCGTCGGTCTACGCGCTGTCCGGCGGCATGGCGCAGCGGCTCATGGTGGCGAGGGCGATCTTCCACCGCCCGTCGGTGCTGTTCCTGGACGAGCCGACCGCGGGGCTCGACCCGCAGAGCCGGCTCGCGCTCTGGGACCTGCTTGGCGAGCTGCACGGGGCCGGTCAGACGATCTTGCTGACCACCCACTATATGGAGGAAGCCGACAAGCTGTGCGACCGAGTCGCGATCATGGACCACGGCCGGATCCTCGCGCTGGACACCCCGGCCGCGCTCAAGCAGAGCGTTGGCGCGGACACGGTCGTGACCGTGCGCACGTCCGGTGACCCGGGCCAGCTGGCGGCGCTGCTGGGCCGTGAGGTCAGCGGCGTTACCCGGACCAGGCCACTGCCGGGCGGGCTGGAGCTGCACGTCAAGGGCACCGACCGGCTGGTGCCGCGGATGGTGCTAGCGGCCGAGGGCGGCGGTTTCGACGTCGTGGACCTGTCACTCGCCGAGCCCAGCCTGGAAACGGTGTTCATCAATCTGACTGGCAAGGAGCTGAGGGACGAATGACCACGTCGGTGACCTCAGCCGCGCCCGCCGGGGCACGGACCATCGGCGGCGGGCCGACCAGGTCGGTCGCCGCCGCCAGTTGGACCGCGCTTGGCGCCCTGCTGCTGCGAGATTTCGTGGTGCTGCGCAGACACTTCTGGGAGTTCGTCCTCCGGACGCTGATCCAGCCGTTCCTCCTCTGCTTCGTGTTCCTGTACGTTTTCCCCAAGATCGGTCAGGGCATCGGCGGCCACGGCGCGGTGCAGGAGTCCGCGTTCGCGACCATCTTGGTGCCGGGCGTGGTCGGCATCTCGGTGATGTTTCAGGGCGTCCAGTCCATCGCGCTCGCGATGTCCCAGGAGTTCGGCTTCACCAGGGAAATTGAAGACCGGGTGCAGGCACCGTGCCCGATCTGGCTGGTTGCCGTCGAGAAGGTGCTGTCCGGCGCGGCCCAGGGCATTCTGTCGGCGGCCATCGTGCTGCCGATCGCCTCGGTGGTACACGCGCCGGGCGTGCGCGCGCACCTAACCCTGGACTGGCTGCTGATCCTGACCTTCGTGCCGCTGGCGTGCGTGGCGATGGCAGGCCTAGGCCTGGTGCTCGGCACCAGTTTCGAGCCGCGGAACATCGGCCTGATGTTTGGCTTCATCATCCTGCCGATCACGTTCCTCGGCGGCACGTACTACTCGTGGACCAAGCTCGCGCCCGTCACCGTCGGCGGCTGGCACTGGCTTCAGACCATCGTGCTCATCAACCCGCTCATCTACGTGAACGAGGGGATGCGCGCCGCGTTCACCACGGCGCCGCACATGCACCTGTACGTGATCTATCCGGTCGTGGCCGGGTTCGGAGCCGTGTTCCTGACGATCGGGCTGCTCAACTTCCGCCGCCGGGTCCTGTCCTAGTCAAGGACCTGTCAGCCTGCGCAGCGATGGCGACTGCTCGGTGGGCCGATAGCGACTGCTCCGAACCTATGGCGACCGCCCGGAACCGATGGCGACCAAAACTGTCGAAACTGTGCCCGACATGGACCCTTTTGCGCCAACCGAGCAGTCGCCATTGGTGATTTGCGGTCGCTATTGCTGGCTCACCGGGGTGCTAGCCGCGGCCTCAGGGCCGCGGGGCCTCGTTCCCCAGCACGTCGTGGCTGTCAGCCGCGTGCGGCGCGCGCCACCTGGGTGCTGTCGAACCACGACGTGGACCGGATCGTGTCCCGGTTGGGCAGGCCGGACACGGCGGATAGCTTGCATGACCGAAGCTACTTTCACAGCCTGCCGGTCGACCTGGCGCTCGGCACGCGGCGGGCGAGGGCGGCTGCGCCGCTCACGATGGCGCTGCCAGGAACCCGGACTGCGCGGTGTGGCTGCGCGCCCCGGGCGGCTAACTGACCGCATCGTCGGGACTGGGCCAGCCACGGGCTACCGTGCGGGCGAGGATGCCGAGGGTCGCCCGCAGCGCGCCCTCCGAGATGACCGGGAAGACGCCCGCAGCGCGCCACTGAGGGTCGATGTCCGACCAGTCGTAGAAGCTCGTCACGAGCGTGCCGCCGTCGGCCGGTTCCAGCCGGTAGCCGTAGACGTGGCCGATGGGCGGGCGTATCTTCCCGACGATCTTCCAGGCGATCTCCCGGTCTTGCTCGAACGCCGAGATCACGACGGTCACGTCGTAGCGGCCTAGCTCGGGGTAGTCGTTCAGCGACTCTCGGTCCATGTGTACGACGAAGCTGTCGCCGACCTTGCCGACCGACTCGCCTTCCGCCGACTGCAGCATGCCCGAGCTGTCGATCGCGACGTGCCCTTGCGGATCACGCAGCAGGGCGAAGATGGCCGCTGGCTCGGCCGCTATGGTGCGGGTGACCTCGATTCGTTCTGTCGTCATGCGGCCATTGTCGGTCAGCCGTGTCCGCGCCTGCCACCGGCTGACGAAGTGCAGCACGACGAAGGGCGACCCAGTCCGCCGACGTGACGGATCGCGCGCGCTTGACTTTGCAGTTCAAACTAAGCTAGCTTTGCACTGCAAAGCTTGTGTTGGCTGGCTTGCCAGTGAGCATCGCGGGAGTGGCTATGAACGAGGACACGGGCACCGACCGGAGTGGCACCGGCACCGACGAGGACCAGCTGGACGTGCACGAGGCGGCCGCGATCCTGGCCGATGCCCGCGGCCGCGCCCTGCGTGAGCTGCGCGCGAGCTACCCGCTCCTGTTCACGGTCTGGGGGCTGTTCTTCCTGATCGGCTATGGCGTGCTCTGGCTGTCGGTGCGCGGGCAGCATCCCTACACCGGTCCGACGCCAGCGGCGCTGCTGGTGCTCACCCTGCTGCTCGCGGCCGCCGCCGTCACCACGGTGATCAGCGTCGGGCGGGCGGTCACCGGCATCGGCGGGGCGTCCGCGGCGCTGCGCCGCGTGCACGGCCTCGCTCAGGTGCTGGGCCTGGCAGGGGTGTTCACGCTCGAGGGCGGGCTCGCGCACGCCCACGCCTCCGACTCGCTGCTCGGGGTGTACGGCGCGGTCGCGCCCCTGCTCGTGACCGGCGTGGTCTATGCCGCCAGCCCGGCCAGCTGGCAAGACTGGTCGACGCGGACCCTGGGCGCGTGGCTGGTGCTCGTGGCGGCCGGCAGCGCGTACGCGGGCCCGGTCGGGGTTTGGGGGGTGGCCGGCCTGGGTGCAGCTGTCGGCTTGTGGGGCATGGCGGTTGTCCTGCGCCGCCGGGAACACGCGTGAGCCTGGAGGAGCTCGATCCGGTGATCCACGCGCCGGCGCGGCTGCGCATCATGGTCACGCTCGCGACGCTCGCCGAGGGTGAGGACCT
>JASHSZ010000101.1 GCA_030040815.1 Streptosporangiaceae bacterium | reverse complement strand
GCAGCGGCCCGCGTCAGCCGAGGAATGCCGCATCAGCAGCATCGACTGCCGGGAGTCGGCAGGTCTACCAGCGACCGTTAGGGCGCTATGGCGACCGCCCGGTGGGGCAATGGCGACCGTTGCGCACCAATGGTGACCGAAGTAGCCAAAAATCGGTTCGTTTTGTGGCTTATGACCCCACCGACTAGTCGCTATCGGACATCAGCGGTCGCCATTGCCCCGCCGAGCGGTCGCCATCGCTAGGCGCCAGGAATAGCGGTGGAGCGCGACCCGCTGCGCCGACGGGACTGCGAGCCTCGTCGGCTGACGGTTGGTGACCCACGCCGTCGGTTCCCGTCCGTCGTGAGCGGCCTACATGAGCTTGCGGAGGTGGAGCAGGTCGAAGACGCTGCCCTGGACTTTGAGCCTTCCCGTCAGCCAGGCGCGCATGAAGCTGGCCGGGTCCGCCGCGATCGCGACGACGACATCGCTGTTCGCAGTGAACCGGACCTGAGCCGGCGGTGCGCCGCCCTCGGCCAGCCTGACCGGCTCCGCGCCGTTCGAGCTGAGCCGGGTCAGGAACGTTACGCCAAGGTCGGGAACGCGGCAGCTCAGCGTGCGGTCGAGCAGGTGCGCCGCCCGGTCCTTGGCGTCCATCTCCGCGATGCGGCCGGTCAGGCTCTCGAGCGCTGCCCGGCATTCCTCGGGTGTTGCCATGGGTTCCTTTCCGCCGTCACCGTCATTGTGCCCGTCGACGTGCCCGCGCGGCGCGCGGGCACGTCGACGCGCAGGACAGGTGGTCCGGCGTCAGGGCGCTGGGCGGTAGCGTGCAGGTTGGCGGCGGAGGCAAGCGATGCGCGGCCTGCCAGGCCCGCGCCGGGGAGTGGTGAGGCGGATGAATCACCAGGCTGGGCCGGAAACCAACGGCGTCGAAGCCGACGCCGCGGACAGCACCCCGGCGGAAGGCGCCGCGGACGGCACCGCTGAAGCGGTCACGCACGCTGCGCAGGTTGTCGCCGGCCAGACCGAGGCTGCGCAGTCCGAGGCTGACGGCGCCACCGGTGAGCCAGCTGACGGCGACCTCGCGGCAGAGGCTTCACGACCTACCCGGCTCGAGACCGGCGAGCCACGGGTGGACGCGGCCCTGACGCTGCTCGATCGTCTGACCGAGCTGCCCGTGACCGAGCACGCGGCGGTCTTTGAGCAGGTGCACGCCGAGCTGACCGCTGTCCTCGGTCAGCTCGACCCCGAGTCGGCTGGCGCCGACGACTGATCGACCGGCCGTTCGATGAGCAGGAGGCTGCGGCTTGACGCAGAGCTGGTACGGCGGGGCCTGGCCAGGTCGCGTGACCAGGCGGCTGATCTCATTGCCGCAGGCCGGGTGGCGGTCGGTGGTCAGCGGGCCAGCAAGCCGGCGTCCCAGGTGACCACGGATGCCGCGATCACCGTGGCGCAGGTCGGACAGGAGCCGGAATACGTGTCGCGGGCCGGCTACAAGCTGGCTGGGGCGCTTGCCGCGTTCGACGGTCTCACTGTGGCGGGCAAGCGCTGCCTTGATGCGGGCGCGTCGGCCGGCGGCTTCACCGACGTGCTGCTGCGGGCCGGAGCGGGGAGCGTGGTGGCCGTCGACGTGGGCTACGGCCAGCTTGACTGGTCGCTGCGCAGTGACGACCGGGTGACCGTGCTGGACCGGGTCAACGTGCGCAGCCTGACCCCGGAGCAGGTGGCGCCAGCTCCGGAGCTGGTGGTAGCCGACCTGTCCTTCATCTCGCTGCGGCTGGTACTGCCCGCGCTGGTCGCCTGTGCCGCACCCAGCGCAGACTTCGTGCTCATGGTCAAGCCCCAGTTCGAGGTCGGCCGGGAGCTGGTCCGCGGCGGCGTGGTCAGGGAGCCAGCGCTCCGGTCCCAGGCCGTGGCAGACGTCGCCGCGGCCGCAGCCTGCCACGGTCTGGGCGTCGCCGGCGTCACCGCCAGCCCGCTGCCCGGCCCGGCCGGGAACGTGGAGTACTTCCTGTGGCTGCGCCGGGGTGCCGCCGCGCTCGACGCGGACCTGCTCGCGCACGTCATCGCGGCGGGGCCGCAGTGACCGGCTGGCCGGATGTCCCGGCAGTGGGCCGGGTGATGCTGCTCGTCGCGCACACCGGCAAGCCCGAGGCGCGGCGGGTATCCCGGGCGCTCATCACGCGGCTGTCCGAGCTCGGCATCGCGGTCCGTGTCCTGGAACCCGAGGCCGCCGAGCTCGCCAGCCCGGCAGCCGAGGTGGTTCCGGTAACGGCCGCCGCCGCCGCCGGGGCCGAGGTGGTCCTAGTCGTCGGTGGCGACGGGACGCTGCTGCGCGCGGCCGAGCTGGCCCGGCCGGCTCGAGTCCCGCTGCTCGGTGTCAACCTCGGCCACATCGGGTTCCTCGCCGAGGCCGAACCCGAAGACCTGTCTGCGGCCGTCGCTGGCCTCGCGGCGCGCCAGTATTCCGTCGAGCAGCTGATGACGGTCGACGTAACCGTCCGCAACAACGGCGAGCAACTGGCGTCGACCTGGGCACTCAACGAAGCGACAGTCGAGAAGGCGGCCAGGGAGCGGATGCTCGACCTCGTGATCGAGGTCGACGGGCGCCCGCTGTCGCGCTGGGGCTGCGATGGCGTGGTGTTCGCAACGCCGACTGGCTCGACCGCCTACGCCTTCTCGGCCGGCGGCCCGGTGGTATGGCCCGAGGTGGCTGCGCTGCTCATGGTGCCGATCTCGGCCCATGCCCTGTTCGCCCGGCCGATGGTCGTCTCGCCGCAGTCGGTGCTCGCGGCTGAGGTCATCGGCGTGGCCGGCGGCCAATCTGACACGGCAGGTGCCGTTCTGTGGTGCGATGGACGTCGTATGGTCGAGCTTCCGCCGGGATCGCGAGTCGAGGTACGGCGCGGCGACCTGCCGGTGCTGCTGGCGCGGTTGCCCGCGGTGATCGGCGCCTGGGCCAGGATCGGGGCGCCGTTCACGGACCGCCTGGTTGCCAAGTTCGGCCTGCCCGTAGCGGGCTGGCGCGGTCGGCCCGACCGCAGCGCAGACCGGTTCGCGGACGGTGTTGCACATCAGGAGGCGGCGGCGCAGCGCCCAGACGAGGAGCCATCGGGCCATGCTTGAGGAAGTGCGGATTACCGGCCTCGGTGTCATCGACGAGGCCGTGCTCGAGTTGTCGCCGGGATTCAACGTGGTCACGGGTGAGACCGGGGCGGGCAAGACCATGATCGTGTCCGGCCTCGGGCTGCTGTTCGGCGGCCGCGCTGACCCGACCCGGGTGCGGCCCGGTGCCGATCGAGCCGTGGTGGAGGGCAGACTGCGCGTGCCGCCAGGCGGGTCTGTTGCCCGGCAGGTCAACGACTCTGGCGGCGACCTGGACGACGACGGCGGCACGCTGATTCTGATGCGCTCGGTCAGCGCGGAGGGTCGGTCCAGGGCCACGGCGGGCGGTCGGTCCGTGCCGGTTTCCCTGCTCACCTACCTGTCCGATGATCTGGTCGCCGTGCACGGCCAGGCCGACCAGCAGCAGCTGCTGCGATCCGGCCGGCAGCGCGAGGTGCTCGACCGGTTCAGCGGTCCGGAGTTCGCCGACCTGCTGGCCACGTATCAGCGTGCCTATCAAAGGCACGCCCAGGTCTCTGCGCAGCTGGAGGAGCTGACTACCTCGGCGGCCAATCGGGCTCGGGAGGCCGAGGATCTGCGCCGCGGCCTAGCCGAGATCGAGCGTGTCGAGCCCGCCGAGGGCGAGGACATGGAGCTGATGGCCGAGGACGAGCGGCTGTCGAACGCCGACGCGCTGCACGCGGCGGCAACGACCGCGCACGAGGCGCTGACCGGCGACCCGACGAGTGGTAGCTACGAGACCACCGACGTGACAAGCCTGCTGGCGGCGGCCCGGTCTGCGCTGGAGTCGGCCGCGCACCACGACCCGCAGCTGGCCGCGCTCGCGACCAGGGTCAGCGAAGCCGCTTATCTGCTGGCCGACGTCGCTGCTGACCTCGCGTCCTACGCGCAGACCGTCGAGGCCGACCCGGCCCGGCTCGCCGCAGTGCAGGAGCGCAGGGCCGAGCTGACCCGGCTGATCCGCGTCTACGGCGGGGCCGGCGTCGGCGGGGCGCTGGTGGGTGACCTGGCCGGGGTCCTCGCCTGGGCCAAGGGGGCGGGAACGCGGCTGGCTGAGCTTGATGCCGACGATGACACGATCGGTGCACTCAGCCAGCAGGAAGCCGAGCTCGCCGCCGCGGTCGCCGAGCTGGCCGCGCAGCTGACGGCCGCGAGGACGCAGACCGCCGCCCGGTTCGCCGCGGAGGTGACCGCCGAGCTGACCGCGCTGGCGATGCCGCACGCCAGAGTCTCGGTGGCCGTCACGCCCGCCCAGGGTTTCGGTCCGCACGGCGCTGACGACGTCGAGATCAGGCTGGCCGCGCATCCGGGTGCCCCGGCACTGCCGTTGCATAAGGGCGCGTCGGGCGGCGAGCTGTCCAGGGTCATGCTGGCTATCGAGGTGGTATTCGCCGGTGCCGACCCGGTGCCGACCTTCGTGTTCGATGAGGTCGACGCTGGCGTGGGCGGCAAGGCGGCCGTGGAGGTAGGCCGTCGGCTGGCACGGCTGGCACGGCTCGCCCAGGTGATCGTCGTCACCCACCTGCCGCAGGTCGCCGCGTTCGCGGATGCTCACCTGGTGGTCGAGAAGGCCAGCGATGGCTCCGTCGTGCACAGCGGCATCAGCAGGCTCGACGACGCGGGCCGCGTTCGCGAGCTGTCCCGCATGCTGGCCGGACTTGAGGATTCCGAGCACGGCCGTGCGCACGCGGGCGAGCTGCTGGCGGCCGCGGCGGCCGAGAGGGCCGCGCTCGGCAGCGCTGCTCGCTAGCCGCCCGCGCGTGCCCGCCGTGCCGTGATAGGCCGCGTGGCGCTAGGACCTGGCCAGATCTGGCAAAATGGCTAGCCAATGAAGGCGGCGAGCCGAGGGTTCACAGCAGTGCGCCGCACCAGGTCACCGGACCCGGGCGGGGCGCAGGCGACGGCTCGCCTGGATCGGCGCACGAAGAACCTGACGAAGCGGCTGCAAGCAGGCGACGTCGCCATCATCGACCACGTGGACCTGGACCGGGCCAGCGCCGACGCGCTGATCAGGTGCCAGGTATCGGCGGTCATCAACGTGGCCGCGAGCATCAGCGGCCGCTACCCGAACCTCGGCCCGCAGCTGCTGATCGAGGCAGGAATCCCGCTCGTCGACGACGTCGGACCCGAGATATTCGACCAGGTCAAAGAGGGTCAGCAGGTCCGGCTCGACGGCGAGACGCTGTATCTGGCGGACACCGTCGTGGCGAAGGGGACCAGGCAGAGCGCGGCATCGGTGACCGCCGCCGTCGAGGCGGCCAAGGAAGGCCTGGCCGAGCAGCTCAAGGCCTTCGTCACCAACACCTTCGAGTACATCAACCGCGACTCCGAGTTGCTGATCGAGGGCATCCGGATTCCCGCGCTGCGGACCAGCCTCGCCGACCGGCACGCGCTCGTGGTGGCCGGCGGCTACAGGTTCCGGGCAGACCTGCAGGCCCTGCGGTCCTACATCCGGGAGTTCAAGCCCGTCATCGTCGGCGTCGACGGCGGCGCCGATGCGCTGATCGAGGCGGGCTACTGGCCGGACCTCATCGTCGGTGACATGGACTCGGTGTCGGACCAGGCGCTGAAGTCCGGTGCCGAGATCGTCGTGCACGCCTACCGCAACGGCTACGCGCCGGGCCTGGCCCGGGTCCAGGACCTGGGCGTTGAATCGGTGACGCTGCCCGCGGACGGTACCAGCGAGGACGTGGCCGTGCTGCTCGCCGACGAGGCCGGGGCCAGCCTCATCGTCACCGTCGGCATGCGGTTCGGGCTGGTAGAGTTCCTGGACAAAGGCCGGTCGGGTATGGCCAGCGCCGTGCTGACCCGGATCCGCGTCGGCGACAAGATCGTCGATGCCAAGGGAGTGAGCCGGCTCTATCAGAGCCGGATCTCCGGTCGGTCGCTCGCTCTCCTGGCTGTCGCCGCACTGCTGCCGATCATCGCGCTGGCGTGGACTCCGACGGGCAGGCTGTACGTGGGCTACCTCGGGCTGGCCCTGCGCCAGCTGTGGTACTGGCTAACTGGATCGCTCTAGTGATCGACTTCAGGTATCACCTCGTCTCCATCATCGCGGTATTCCTGGCGCTGGCGGTCGGCCTCGCGGTTGGCTCGACCGCCCTCAGCGGCAAGGCCGAGGAGGCGCTGACCGCCGCGCAGCGCGGGGCGCTCGCGGAGAACAACAGTCTCCGGAGGGACGACAAACTGCTGCAGCAGCAGGTGGCAGCCGACCAGGCCGTCGCGGCGGCCAACTCTGCCGTAGTGCTCCGTGGGTTGCTGGCGAACGAGCGGGTCGTGCTGATCGCGGCGCCGGGGGCGGACAGCGCGGTACTCAGCGGTCTGACGACGGCGCTCCGGCAGGCTGGCGCCACGTTGACCGGCCAGGTAAGCCTGACCAGCGCCTTCACCGCCACGAGCGGCCAGACCGAGGACGTGCTCAGCCAGCTTGCCCAAAGCCTCGCGACCCAGGCCGGGTTGTTGCTGACGACGGATCCGGGCAGCCAGGTGGCTGGCCAGCAGGCGGCGGCGCAGGTGCTCGCGGACAGCCTGGTCTCCAGCAGCGGCACCGAGACGAGCAGCGCCAGCCAGAAGATCCTGGCCGGTTTCAGCCAGGACGGGTTCATCAGCGTGGACTCCGGCGCTCCCGCGGACGCGCCCGCTCAGCTGGCCGTCCTGGTCACCCCCAACGGGCCGCCGCCGCAGAGCGCAAGCCAGGTGCTCGCTGCCCTGGCCCAGGAGCTGAAGTCCGCCGGCGGCGCGACGGTGATGGCGGGGGCGTCGAGCTCGATCGGCGCGGGCAGCGCGATCAGCGTCGAGGACAGCGCGGGGCCCGTGGTGTCGACGGTCGACGACGCCGACACCGAGATAGGCCAGATCCTGGTCGTTGAGGCGTTGCGGGTGGCACTGAATGGCAAGGCCCCGGCAGCGTACGGCGCCGGGCCAGCGACTGCGGTCAGTCCCGCGCCCACTGCGGCGTCCACGCCGACGGCGAGGCCTAGCTCTTCACCGACCGTGAAGACCCACTCATGAGCCGCGGCGCCGTGCGATCGGCACTCGTCGGAGCGGCGACGGCTCGCATCGCCTACGGGGCGCTGCGCGCCCGCCCGCCGACGGGCGCGCAAGCCTGGAGCCGGACCAATCACCGGGGTGAGCCTGTCACGCTGCTGGAAGGACCTGCACTCGCGATCGGCGGCATGGTGGCCTCGGCGGTCGCACCAGCCAGCCCGCGCAACCGGATCGCGGCGGTGATCGCGTGCGGCGGCGCCGCGGCCTTCGGCGGCTATGACGACCTGACCGGTGACCGCAGCGCCACCGGGTTCCGCGGCCACCTCGGCGCGCTCGCCCGTGGTGAGGTCACCTCCGGGACGGTGAAGCTGGCCGGCATCGGCGCGACGGCGATAGCCGCGGCGCTGACCGCCGACGGGCCGGACGGCGCCCGGCCGTCCCGGCCGACCGACCGTCTGCTGCGCGCCGGCCTGGTGGCGGGCGGGGCCAACCTCATTAACCTGTTCGACCTGCGTCCCGGCCGGGCTATCAAGGCGGCCACGCTCGCGGGCGGGCTGCTGGCGGCCACGCCCGGCGGTGCTGTTGCGGTCACCCCGGCGCTCGCGGCTGCCGTCGCGCTGCTGCCCGAGGACCTCGGCGAGCACGCGATGCTCGGCGACGCGGGCGCGAACGCGCTCGGAGCACTGCTCGGCGTCGCGGCGGGGACGACGCTGTCCCGCCGGGGCCAGGTGGTGGCGCTCGCGGCGATCGTCGGGCTGACCGCCGCGAGTGAGTTCGTCAGCTTCACCCAGGTGATCGAGCAAACTGGCCCGCTCCGCTGGCTCGATCGGCTCGGCCGTCGGCCGGCCTCGGCCGGGCAGCCGGCGCCGGCCGGACAGCCGCAGGCAGCAGACGACGGCCGGGCCGGCAATCCGCGGCC
>JASHSZ010000100.1 GCA_030040815.1 Streptosporangiaceae bacterium | reverse complement strand
AGCACGCCGAGCAGCCGCCGCATCTCGGTCAGCGCGGTCCTGGCGGTGTCGCCGATCGCGGCCAGCTGCCGCGCACCGGCGGCCGGCATCCCCGGAGTGGCGAGCCTGGCAGTCTCGGCCTGCACCGCGATCACGGAAACATGGTGTGCGACAACGTCATGCAGTTCGCGGGAAATCCGCGCACGTTCCCCGCGCGCAGTGTTCTCCAGCAGGGTCTTGGCGATTGCTTCGGTTGCGGCGGTCTGCTGCCTGGCCTCGCCGCGGGACCTGAGTGCCGCTCCTGTGCCCGCGGCTGCCGGGCCGAGCGCCGCAGCCAGGATGGCAGCAGTGATATTGCCGGGCCAGGCTGGCGCGATCGCCAGGCGTTCCGGATTGGCTAGCGCCACGGCGAGGAACGGCAGCGCAAGGCCCACGGCCAGCAGTAGCGGACCGTGGCGGCCGACGCGGTACAAGACGATCAGCTGGGCGATGAGGCACGCGACCGGCATGAGCCGGAAGGCGGCCAGTGACAGCACATTCGCCGCACAGATGATCAGCGCGGCTGCCTCCGGGCGCTGCCAGAAGAAGCCGAGCGGTACCGTGCCGAGCAGGCCGGTAAGCACGACCGCGATCGACGCGACCAGCCACCCGGACGTCACTCCAGTGCCCAGCGGGCCGCCCTGGCCGTCGGCATGGATCAGCGCGACCCAGGCTGCCTGCCCTCCCGCCAGTACGGCGAGTGCTGCGGCCGCGACGATCGGCGCTCGCTCGTGAGCGGCGACCCGGCGGGCGGCAGCGGCAAACCTCGTAACACGCGCGGCTGCTGCGCTCACGTCCCTTATTGTGACTGCGCTCCGCGCGAATTGCGTCCCTCTAGCAGGCTCATCAGGCCGTCACTCGTCCGGGGGATGCCGACGCACGGTGTCGCTGAATATGGTGGCCAGCAAGTGCGCTCTGCGGCGTGACGATTCGGCAGCCCGCAGTCCGTACCGTTCCTGGCATGGAAGCCACCATCGAAGTCGCCGGCCTCTGCAAGCGTTTCGGCCCGGCGCTGGCCCTGGACGGCATGTCGTTCGTCGTCCGGCCCCGAACCGTCACTGGCTTCGTCGGGCCGAACGGCGCCGGCAAGTCCACCACGATGCGGGTAATCCTGGGCTTGGATGCACCCGACGCCGGCCAGGCGCTGGTCAGCGGCCAGCCGTATGCCAAACTACGACGCCCGCTGGGTCACATCGGCGCGCTGCTGGACGCAGGCGCGCTGCAGTCCGGCCGCAGTGCGCGCAACCACCTGCTGTGGCTGGCCCATTCGCACGGCCTCACCGCGCGGCGCGTGGACGAGGTGATCGAGCAGGTCGGCCTGACCTCCGCGGCGCGGCGCAAGGCCGGCGGGTACTCGCTCGGCATGCGCCAGCGCCTCGGCATCGCTGCCGCGATGCTCGGTGACCCGCCGATTTTGATGCTTGACGAACCGTTCAACGGTCTCGACCCCGAAGGCATCGTGTGGATGCGCGGCTTCCTGCGTTCGCTCGCGGGCCAGGGCCGGGCGGTCCTGGTATCGAGCCACCTGATGAGCGAGCTGCAGGACACCGCCGACCACCTCGTGGTGGTCGGGCGCGGAAAGGTGATCGCCGACACCGCCGTGGCCGAGCTCATCGCGGCCGCGTCCGGCGACCGGGTCATCCTGCGGACCAGCGCGCGGCCTGAGGCGATGACCGTGCTCACGCACGCGGGCGGCACGGTAGCCGCCACCGACCGCGATGCGCTGACGGTCGCTGGACTGCCCGCCGAGCAAGTGATCGCGCTGCTGACCGAAGCCGGCGTGCGGTTCGCCGAGATATCCGCGCACCGCGCCAGCCTGGAGGAGGCGTACATGGAGATGACCAGGGACGTAGTCGAGTTCCGCGGCCAGGCGAGTGTTTCTCACCCTGGGGGCGACCCTCATACGGCCGCCAAGGAGGAAACGTCATGACCACCACCGCCCCCTACCGCACCCCGCAGCAACTGGGAGGCGACGGCTTCCTGCAGCTCGTGCACGCCGAGTGGACGAAACTCAGGACTGTGCGCGGCTGGGTAGTCGCGCTGATCACCGCTGCACTGCTGATCGACGTGCTCGGGCTGTTCCTTGTTGACAACGGGCCGCAAGCCGGAAGGTCCGCCAGTGCGCCCGTCGGCCCGGGCGGCGAGGCGGTGGTCGACAGCTTCTATTTCGTCCGCCAGCTACTGTCGGGCGACGGCAGCCTGACCGTCCGGGTGACATCGTTGACCAGCGAGTACCAGCCGAATTCAGGCTTCATCGGCCCGCATTCGAAGATCTCCCTGACGAAAGGCGTCATGTCGTGGTCCAAGGCCGGGATCATCATCACGCAGAGCACTAAGCAGGGATCGGCCTACGCCGCGATGATGGTCACCGGCCAGCACGGCGTGCGGATGCAGTACAACTACACCGGAGACGTCGCTGGCCTGCCGGGTTACGTGTCGGCGGCCTCGCCTCGGTGGCTGCGACTGACCCGCTCTGGCGACACGGTCACCGGGTATGACTCAGCCGACGGACGCCAGTGGACGAGGGTCGGGGCCGTGCAGCTGCCAGGGCTGCCGGGCACGGTCCAAGCTGGTCTGTTCACAGCCTCTCCGATCGACTTTCAGTCCAACTTCCCGTCCTATGCTCAGGACGGCGGCAGCGACTGGCCCAGCTTGGCGACCGGCGTCTTCGACCACGTCAGCCTGATCGGCGCTCGGCCAGCGGACACCTGGACGGGTCAGATGATCGGCCCGAACGGGCCGGTGTACAGCGGGGGCCAGATCGGGTTCCGCCAGGCAGGCGGCCGGTTCACGGTCACCGGTAGCGGCGACATCGCGCCGGTCGTGGGCGGAGGCGCGAACACCGGCTACGCCACGGGGACCATCTCCGACCACCTGATAGCGGTGATCTTCGGGCTGATCGTGATCACCATCATCGGCGCGATGTTCATGACCACCGAGTACCGGCGCGGCATGATCCGCGTCACGCTGGCGGCCAGTCCCCGGCGCGGTCGAGTGCTGGCTGCCAAGGCGGTCGTGATGGGCTTGGTCTCGTTCGTGCTGGGACTACCAGCTGCCGGCTTGGCGGTGTTCGTCGGCAGCCAGATATCGCGCAGCCGCCACGTGTACGTGCTCCCGGTCGGCTGGCCGGCCGAACTTCAGGTGATCGCTGGCACGGCCGCGTTGCTCGCCGTGGCTGCGGTCCTCGCCGTCGCGGTCGGCGCGATACTGCGCCGTAGCGTGGCGGCCGTGGCCACCGTCATCGTGATCTTCGTCCTGCCCTACATACTGGGCGACACCTCGGTGGTGGCCCCTGGTGTATCGGAATGGATGTTCCGGGTGACACCCGTCGCGGCGTTCGCCGTCCAGCAGAGCGTGCCGCAGTACCCGCAGGTCATCGGCCAGTACGGGCCGCCGGAATACTTCGCACTGGCGCCGTGGGCCGGCCTCGCCGTGCTGTGCGGGTATGCCGCGGTGGCGCTCGTGGCGGCGTACGTGCTGCTGCGCCGCAGGGACGCGTGATGAGCCAGCCAGCAGCCGTGACCGGCCAGCACAGCGTGCTGCCGCGGGCTGCCACCTCGGCAGGCCTGGAGGTGCTGCGGGCGGAGTGGACCAAGATGCGCACCGTACCGGAAACCGGGTGGCTGGTTGCTGCCACCGCCGTGCTGACCGTCGCGGTCACCACGGCGGTAGTCGCCGTGACCCGGTGCGCGCCAGGCTCGTCGTGCCCGGCGGATACGACGAAGCTCAGCCTGATCGGCGTCGAGGCCGGCCAGGCCGTGGTCGCCATCCTGGCGGTCCTCGCAATCACGAGCGAGTACAGCACCGGGATGATCCGGACCACGTTCACCGCGATGCCGCGACGGTTCGCGGTGCTGGCCGCCAAGGCCGCGGTGCTGACCGCCCTGGTACTCCCGGCCGGCACCATGAGCGTGGCGGGCTGCCTGCTGGCCGGGCGGGAGATCCTGCCCGGCCACGGCTTCGCCGCGGCCCGTGGCTTCGCGCTGCTGTCGCTGGCCCACGGCCCCACGCTTCGCGCTGCGGTCGGCTCGGTCTTGTACCTGGCCCTGATCGGGCTGCTAGCCCTGGGCGTCGCGACGATCGTGCGCGACTCCGCTGCCGCGACCGGGACCGTGCTGGGCTTGCTCTACCTCGCTCCGATCCTCGCGCCGCTCGTGGACAACCCAGTCTGGCAGCGTCGGATCGAGCGATACGGGCCGACGAGCGCGGGTCTGACCATCCAGGACACCACCGGGGGCCACCTTCCCATCGGCCCGTGGGGCGGCCTGGCCGTGCTCGCGATCTGGGCCGCCTTCGCGCTGCTGGCCGGCGGGCTGCTGCTGCGATTCCGCGACGCCTGACCTACCGCCGCAGCAATCCGGGCTCGGTGCCCGCTCGACGGCCTCCG
>JASHSZ010000099.1 GCA_030040815.1 Streptosporangiaceae bacterium | reverse complement strand
TCCCGGTACTGGTGGTGCGGCAGATCCCAGACCGCGCCCAGCCGTGCCGCGTACCGGCGCGCCGACGCGGCGAACGCCAAGATGTGGTCCTCCGGCGGCACGTCAGGCAGCGCGGCCAGCTCGGCCGCGTTCTGCCGGGCGAGCTTGCGAGCCAGCGAGTCAGGGTGCGCGCCGGTAGCCATCAGCCGGGCGTACCGGCTCATCGGCGCCTCGTCGAGGTACTCGTGCAGGTCGTCCGCGACGCAGCGGACGTGCGCGGCAAGTTCGAAGGCACGCCACTCCGGGCACGGCGTCTGCGCGCCCCAGCTGGTCAGGTCGAACGCCGCCGCGAGCCGGCAGATCGCTACGACACCGGCCTCGTAGGCCACTAACTGCGGCGCCGGATCTGGTAGCGTCGCGGGCCCGCCCCGGGAATGGGTGCGCTGCACGAGCCCCCTCCAGCCAACTCCGGGCACGAACACACGCCGTCTGGACAGAGTGCCAGAGTTAGCCCGAGTTCGCCAACCCTGCGGTCGGGGTAGCCAGGCGACGAGCAAACGGGCGTGGCGGTAGCGGCGTCCCGAACGGTGCGCAACGAAAATAGCGGCGTTTCCCTGTCTGGCGAGTCGACGGTCGGTAGTCCGCCGACTACCAGTCAGCGCGTTTGCGCAGCCAGAAACCCCAATGACGAGAGTTCCGGTCGCCTGATAACCTGCGGACAATGCCCCCCGACTCGCCTAGTTCGCCGCCGCATGCCCTCCAGACACCTGCACAGGCACTGTGGCGCCTACGCGAGTACCTGCGGCCGTACTACGCAAGGCTGTGCTGCATCGTGCTGGCCGCCATCACCGCGGTGACCGCCGAGACCCTGATTCCCATCATCACCAAGTCGGTCATCGACCGGGTCGTGGTCGCCGGCGTCCGGTCCGAGCTCGTGCCGCTCGCGCTCGCGGCAACCGCACTGGGCGTCCTGCAGGCCGGGATGAACTTCTTCCGCCGGTGGGCCGTGGCCGGCGCGACTGTCGGCATGGAGAAGACCATCCGCGACGACCTCTACCACCATCTGCAGCGGCTCGAGCCCGGCTTTCACGACAGCTGGCAGTCGGGTCAGCTGCTATCCAGGGCGACCACTGACCTGTCTACGATCCGCAGGTTCGCCGGCTTCGGCGTCGTCTTCTTCATCACCAACACGTGGACGTTCCTGCTCATCGTGGCGCTGCTCATCCAGATGAACTGGTGGCTCGGGCTGGTGACCGGCGGCGTGTTCCTGCCCGTCACCGTGCTGTGCCTACGGTTCGAGAAGCGCTACCGGCTGCTGTCCCGGCGCTATCAGGATCAGCAGGGCGACCTTGCCACCTACGTGGAGGAGGCCGCCTCGGGCATCAGGGTGCTGAAGTCGCTCGGGCGGCGCGACGAGGCGGCGGCCCGGCACCTGGCCCAGGCCAGGGTCGTGTACGGGACCCAGGTCGACAAGGCCCGGCTGCGCGGCACGTTCTGGGCCGCGCTCGACCTGGTGCCCAACGCCGCGCTCGGGCTGGTGCTGCTGCTCGGCGTCCTGGCCGTCGGCCGGCACGAGCTGAGCCTCGGCGGGCTGGTCGCGTTCGTCACCCTGACGCTGCTGCTGGTGTGGCCGATCGAGGCGATGGGAGTCATCCTCGCCACCGGGCAGGAAGCGGCCACCGCGGCGCAGCGCGTCTACGAGATCCTCGACACCGAACCACTGATCACCGATCCGGCCGCGGGGCCGGGCGCCAGCATGCACCGGCCGGCCCTGTCAGCCGGCCGCTGGGACAGCGGCCGGCGTGCCCAGCTGGCGACGAGGGCCGCGCCCCCCGTACTGGCAGTGCCGCGCGGCTCCGGCCGTCTGGTCTTCGACCGGGTTGTCTTCGGCTATCCGCAGGCCGCCGAGCCAATACTGCGGGGGATCAGTCTTGAGCTGGAGCCGGGCGAGACCGTCGCCCTGGTCGGCGCCACCGGGTCGGGCAAGACGACCCTGCTCCATCTGGTGCCGCGACTGGCCGACGTCACCGGCGGTCGCATCACCCTCGACGGCGTCGATGTCCGCGATCTGCCGCTCCCGGAGCTGCGCAGCCGGGTCGGCTGTGCGTTCGAGGACCCGACACTGTTCTCCGCCAGCGTCCGCGAGAACGTCAGTTTCGGCGTGCCGGACGCGAGCGAGGCTGCGATCCTGGCGGCCCTGGACGCGGCGCAGGCGGAGTTCGTTGCCGATCTGCCGTGGGGGCTGGACACCCGTATCGGCGAGCAGGGGATGGCGCTGTCCGGCGGTCAGCGGCAGCGGGTGGCGCTGGCGCGGGCGATCCTCGGCCGGCCTGAGGTGCTGCTGCTCGACGACCCGCTGTCCGCCCTCGACGTCCACACCGAGGCGAAGGTGACGGCAGCGCTCGCCAGCGTGCTGAGCACGTCGACCGCGCTGGTCGTGGCGCACCGGCCATCGACCGTCCTGCTCGCCGACCGAGTGGCGCTGCTGGACGGCGGCGTGATCGCCGCCGTCGGCACTCATCGGGAGCTGCTGGCGACCCAGCCTCGGTACCGGGAGCTCATGAGCGGCGACGAAGTCGGCGGCGCGGCATCCCGCGGGATCGGCGACGACGGGCGGGCCGCGCCCGGCGTGCCGGCCGGAGCGAGTAGATGACGACTGCAACCCAGGCCTGGCGCGGCATCGCCGCCGAGCAGGAAGACGAGATCACCGGAAGGCTCAGCATGCTGCTGCGGCGCCGGTCCCGTGCCCTGCTCACTAACCTGCTCGGGCCGTCCCGTCGGCTGGTTGTGATGATCTTCCTGCTGATCGTGGCCGCGCAGCTGGCGGCGCTGGCCGGCCCGTGGCTCATCGGCGTGGGCATCGATAGGATCCCGCAGCTCGAGCACACGCGCGACGCCGGGCCGATGGCGCTGGTCATCACGGCCTTCGTCGCCTCTGTGCTGGTCCAGGCCGTCGCCACCCGCGGCTACATCGCGGGCATCGGCCGTCTCGGCGGCCGGGTGGTGCTCGAGCTGCGGCGGCGGCTGTTCGCGCACTTCCAGGCGCTGCCGGTGGCATTCCACGAGCACTACACGTCGGGCCGGGTGATATCCCGGCAGGTCTCCGACATCGACTCGATCGTCGACATGTTCGACGAGGGTCTCGCCTCGCTGGTGTCAGCGGTGCTGTCGCTGCTGCTCATCGGCGCCGGGATGCTGCTGCTCGACTGGCAGCTCGCGCTGGTGGTGCTCGCGGGGTTCCCGGCGCTGGCGTGGCTGTCGGCCTGGTTCCGGCGCGAGTCCGTCGTGGCCTACCGCCGGACCAGGACCACGATCGCACAGGTGATCATTCAGTTCGTCGAGACCTTCGGCGGCATCCAGGCGGTCCAGGCGTTTCGCCGGGAGCGGCGGAACGAGGAGATCTTCGGCGGCCTGAACCAGCAGTACGCGGAGGCCACCCTGTGGTCCCAGCGGCTGTTGGCCATCTTCTTCCCCGGTGTCACGCTGGTCGGCAACCTGGCCATCGGCGCCGTCTTGCTCTACGGCGGGTTCCGGGTCATCGACCACGAGATGCTGGTCGGCGTGCTGGTCAGCTTCCTGCTCTACCTGCAGCGGTTCTTCGACCCGCTGATCGACCTGTCGCAGTTCTACAGCACCTTCCAGTCCGCAGCCGCGGCGCTCGAGAAGATCTCCGGCGTGCTCGACGAGCCGCCGAGCGTGCCCGAGCCGGCCGACCCGGTGGGCCTCGGCACCCCCAGCGCGCGCGTCCCCGGCAGGGAAGTCCAGTTCGATGGCGTCCGGTTCGCCTACCGGACTGCCACGGTGCTGCCCGACCTCACGCTGACGATCCCAGCGGGCCAGACCGTCGCGCTCGTCGGCAGCACGGGAGCGGGCAAGACGACGGTCGCGCGGCTGCTTGCCCGGCTCTACGACCCCCAGGGCGGTCGGGTGCTGCTGGACCGCGTGGACGTACGCCAGCTGGACGACCGCACGCTGCGACGCGAGGTCGTCCTCATTACCCAGGAGAACTACCTGTTCACCGGGTCGATCGCGGACAACATCGAGCTCGGCAAGCCCGGCGCGAGCCGAGCGGAGATCGAGGCGGCCGCGACGGCAATCGGCGCGCACGCCTTTATCTCGGCGCTGCCTGGCGGCTACGACGCGCAGGTGGGCAAGAGCGGCGGCCGCCTGTCGGCGGGCCAGCGCCAGCTGATCTCCTTTGCCCGCGCGTTTCTCGCCGCGCCCGCAGTGCTGGTACTCGACGAGGCAACGTCGCTGCTCGACATTCCGAGCGAGCGGCTCGTGCAGAATGCTTTGCGGACGATCCTGGCCGGGCGCACCGCCCTCATCATCGCGCACCGGCTGTCGACCGTCGCCATCGCCGACCGGGTACTCGTGCTCGAGCACGGCAGGATCATCGAGGACGGCTCCCCCGCCGAGCTGCTGACCGCGGCGGGCGAGTACGCGGCGTTGCACGCAGGCTGGCGGGAGAGCCTGGCCTGAGCACCGGAGCTGCTTCGCTACGCTGGCAGCTCGCGGACAGCGCGCGGGGTGCCGCACTGCCGCCGACAGTGTCGTTGGCTGAGCGGGAGTGCAGATGACCGCTGGGAACGCGGGCGCGAACGGTACGGCGGCCGAAGGCTCGGCCCGGACGCCCGAGCAGCTGCGCATCCGCCGGCCGTCGGAAGGGCCGCTGCCCCTCGGCGCACGTTCAGCGCGCAATGCCATCATCGGCGCGGGCGTGATCAGCTACGCCTGGCTGCTCGGCGGCACCGCCCCCTTCAGCGCCCGGGCCCTGCTCGGCGTCCTGGTGCCGGGCGCGGTTCTGGGCGTCATCGCTTTCGCCCGGCCGCCGGAGCGGATCCCGGCGCCGGAGTCCGTCGACGTGGCCGGGTTCTCCTACTGGATCATCTGCATCGCCTTGCTGTTCGAGTGGGAGGCGTCAGCCGTCCGGGACAGCTTGGCGCCGGCCCACCCGTCGCTGACGGATCTCATCAACCCGCTGATCGCGCCGCATCCGATCAAGGCCACCGCTGTCGTCGTGTGGCTGCTGGCGGGCTGGGCTTTGGCGAAGCGGTGAACCTATGAGCAGCAGAGCCATAACCATCATCGGATTCGTCGCCGTGATCGCCGCCTTCGCCACACTCGAGATCCTCGGCCGGCACAAGATCAGGCGGATCCCCACCCTGAGCGAATGGCTCGGCTACGTCATGCGCCCGCGCGCCGGGCGGGCGCTGATCCTGGCCGGCTGGCTGTGGCTTGGCTGGCACTTCTTCGCCCGCTGACCGCCGCCACCGCCGCCGTCAGAATGCCCGGTACGCGGTTGGTCGCGCGATTTCGCTAAGCTATGCGCCGTGAACAGGGGTCAGGCCAAGATCAGCGCCGCAGCCGAAGCCAACTACCTCGCCGACGTGGCGCTCGCCGCGCGGTTTCCCGAACTGCTCAGCCATGCGCAGGTCGCCGAGCAGCAGTTCCGGCGCTCCCAGGCGGCCGCCGAGCCCGACCCGGTGCAGTACCCGCTTGCCCGCGCGCTCGACACGGCGCTGACAGACGCCACCAGGGCCGCCTACGCCGCGCAGCGCGCCGAGATCGGGCCGCGCGGCTACGACGACCGGATTTACCGGCGCAAGGCCATGGCCACGGGGCCGGTTCAAGCCTGGACCCGCGAGGCCGAGCGGCTCCTGACGCTGCGCGAGACACACCGGCTGACTGGGTTCCCGCCCCGTCCCGAGACCGCCGCTCTCGGGATCGCGATTGCCCGCCTGCCGGCGACCGAACACGCCTGAGACCGCCGCCGTCGCGGCCGCCCGGCAGCAGGTTTGGCGGCGCCGGATGGACTACATGAAACCTACAAAGCGCAAGTCGAAAAACAGTCACAACGGGCCATGTCGGCACTTGGCGCTCCGCTGGCACAGTAGTCTGTGATCAAGAGCACAACCCAGCAAGCACAGGAGGCACGCGAATGTGCCCGCACACGCCAACGTGTCCGGATCCTGATGGACCGGATCGCGAGGCGGCCCGCACTGTCGTCAGTCACCCAGAGCAGGGCTGGAGCCTGCTCTGCAACGGCATCGTCGTCTTCGAAGACACCGGGGAACTCCTCCCTGGTGGCACTGCGATCCCCCCGCACCGCCCCACAGATCTCTTCCCAGAGCCAGTAAGCCCCGCCACCGTAGCTAGCTCCCACATCCCGGCTGCCTGAGCCGCAGGGACGGCCGAGTCGGCCGTATCCCGCCCCTGCCGCTCGGTGCCACCGCCGCTCAGCCAGCTCGTTTCGCCGCGGGTGTCGGCTGCGCGACGGCGTTCTTGGCCCGCCGCAGGCCACGGTCGCTCAGCCAGCTCGCCTCAACAGCGCTGTTGGCTGCCCTGCAAGGGGCTCACCCTAGCCAGGGCCGCACTGACCGGGTGGTCTTGTCTGCCGGTCACCCCTACCGTGCCTATCGCAGGCCCAGCAGAGCGTTCAGGCCTGTCGCAGGAAGGGCAGCGTCGCGAGCCACTCGCCGACCGCCGCGCCGACCGCCGCCGGGTCCTTACTCAGGGCGTGAGTCTCTCCTGGCAGGACGATGACGCGCGTGGCGTCACGCCCGTCCGGGATGCCGAACGGGTCTAGTTCCCCGTTGACCACGAGGACGTCGGTGCCCGCCTGCCGGAGCTCGGCTGCCCGGCTCTGCTCCGGCCGGCCCGGCGGGTGCAGCGGGAAGGCCAGCGCGACCACTGCCCTGGCACTCGCGTCCCGTGCCGTGCGGCAAGCCACCCTGGCGCCGTTGCTGCGCCCGCCCTGAGTCAGCGGCAAGTCCGGATGGTCCTGGCGCAGCCGGGCGACTATCTCCAGCCACGCGGCGTCCTGCGGGCCGGGCGCGCCTGGAGCCCGCGCGCCGCGGACCCGGTACGGCTGCAGTACACGAGCAACCACTCCGCCGAGCCGCAGACAAGCGTCGCGGACAGCGAGCAGGTCCTTGCTGGCCACGCCTCCGCCAGCGCCATGGGTGAGAGCGATCAGGAACGCGGCCGCCGGGGGGCGGTCAATCTCGACCCGCGCGGGGCCTGCCTGCGTGCTGATCTCCACCCCGGCAGCCTAGCGGCCAGCGTTCAACAACCTGCTGGCGAAGACGGCGCTGAGCAACTCCGCCGCCACTGTCGGGTCGGTCGTCGCCGCGGGCGAGCACAGCACGCAGCCGGGGCCCGCC
>JASHSZ010000098.1 GCA_030040815.1 Streptosporangiaceae bacterium | reverse complement strand
TCTGCCGGTCGCGACCGGTAGGATCTGCTCTGGATCATCGACCCCCCGGGGCCACGCTACGTGCTGATCGGGTCTCACAAGAACCAGTCCGGCGTCGAAATGCGCGACGCACGGACCGACTGGTCCGCCGCCGACGATCAAGACAGGGGTGTGTTCCGGCAGCGTCTCACCGGCGGACCTCGCCCAGGTCGACGAGCTGCTCGGGGTAGGCATGGGCGACGAATTTGTCTTCCCGGCCGGCCGCTTCGAGCCTGCTGGCCGGCAACGGTGCCTGATCCGGTGGCGTTGCGCCGGCCTGTGTCATTGCTTGGCTCCTTGACAGAACACGTAACGTCAGACACTGCGATGGTGCCGCTGGCTTGGGTCAACCTGAAGGAAGCGGAGGGCTGTGGCAGATTTGGGGAAAGGGCTGGTGGGCGAGGCGGCGGCTGGTGTGCCCGACTGGACCGGGTCTACGATCTTTGACCGCAGTGATCTTTAGTCCGGTGCCGTGCACTCGTCGGCAGCAGTGGCCGCGAATCACGGGGACGGGCTCTTGATGTGTTCGCCTGTTCCCGCCCAGGGGGAAACTCCATGCCGCTCTACATGTACCAGGCCTCGTATACCGCCAAGTCGATGGCGGATCAGCTCAAGGCGCCGCAAGACCCGCTGGAAGTGATCCGGCCGACCCTGGAGGAGCTGGGCGCCACGATCGTGGTGGCTGGCTTTCCGTTTGGCGAGTACGACGTGGTCGTCGTGTATGAGGCACCGGATGACATGACCGCTGCCAGCGTCGCGATGGGAGTTGCCGCGGCGGGCGAAGTCAGGTCGGGCAAGACCACGCGATTGCTTAGCGGGCAGGAATGGCTCGAGTCTTTGCGCAAGCGCAGGATTGTAACCACGCGGAAAGCGCAGCAGCCGCGCGACAGCCAGTCCTGATCGCCGGAACTCTTCAAGCAGCAGTCCCGCGATCAGGCGGCGGACTTTTCCAGGATGTGCACTGCGCAGGCGCTGCCGAGGCCGATGACGTGGGTGAGACCGACTCTGGCGCCGTCGATCTGCCGGTCGCCTGCCTCGCCCCGCAAGTGGGTGGCCACCTCGTAGATGTTGGCGATGCCGGTCGCGCCGAGTGGATGTCCCTTGGACAGCAGGCCGCCGGACACATTAACCGGGATCTGCCCGTCCCGCCACGGGCCGCGCTTGTCGATCCACTCCCCGGCCCCGCCCTCCGGGCACAGCCGCAGGTTGTCGTAGTGGCGCAGCTCGGCGGTGGCGAAGCAGTCGTGCAGCTCGACCAGGTCGAGGTCCTCGGGGCCAACTCCGGCCTGCTCGTAGGCCTTGTCGGCGGCCTGCCGGGTCAGCGTGTTGACGTCGAACTGGACGGAGCCGCCGTCCACGTACGGGTCGCTGGTCATGACCGACGCGGACACCTTTACCGCGCGCCGGCGAACTTCTGCGGGCATGGACGTGGGTCTCTCGCCGCTGCACAGCACCGCCGCGGCGGCTCCATCGCCGGTAGGGCAGCACATCAGCAGCGTGTTGGGGTAGGCGATCATCTCTGCGGTCATGATCTCGTCCAGCGAGAAGGCCTTCTGGTACTGCGCGAGCGGGTTCAGCGTCGAGTGGGCGTGGTTTTTCTCCGCGACCTTGGCGAACTGCTCGAAGCCGACTCCGTCGTACTGGTAGGCGTACTCCATGCCGGACTGGGCGAACGTGCCTGGCATGAGGCTAGTGCCGAGGACGCCCTCGACCGGTCCCACCGCGCCATAGCGGCCGGACGGCTGGAACGGCTTGTCCTTAGGCTGACCCGCCTGGGTGCCGAGCAGCCCGACCTTGCCCATCTGCTCGAGTCCGACCGCGAGCCCGATGCTCGCCTCGCCCGCCTTGATCGCCATGGCCGCGACCCGGAACGCGGTGGCGCCCGTCGCGCACGCGTTGGTCACGTTGTACACGGGGATCCCGGTCTGGCCGATCTGCTTCTGGATGCGCTGGCCGATGCCGCCCGAGTCGTAGAGGCACCCTGCCGCCAGGATGTCGGCGTCGAAGATGGTCAGGCCCGCATCGGACAGGGCGGCTGTGGTGGCCTCGCTGCCCAGGTCGATCAGGTCCTTGTCCTTGTATCGCATGAACTTGGTCATCGCGATGCCGATGATCCACAGCGAGTCGGCCATCCGCGCAGTCCTCCTGCACATTCACTTTCCGGGGCGCGTCGGCGTCAGTGTGCGCCGGACGGGCGCCGATGGTCAATTCACTACGAGGGGAACGGGCCCGTCTGGCGTCGAGGTCACCCATCGGCTGAGGCGGTGGCTAGAGGCTTCGGCATGCTCGGTCATGGTCGTGATCCTCGGCGTAGCCTGGCGTGTTCACCGGTCAGGCTGGCTCATAGCCGAAGGCGACCGCCTCGGTGCCTTCGGCATCTGTCGCAACCGCGAACGTGGTGAGCTTCAGTCTCATACCCGGCGTCAGGCTGCCGGGCTCGGGGTCGACACCGACGATGTTGGCCTTCACCACTCCGCCGCCATCCACGTCGACAATGCCCGAGACATAAGGGACCGCCACGCCCGGACTGGCGCGGTGCACGATGGTGAAAGCCCGCAGCACCCCGTCGTTGGCTAGCCGCCTGGGGGCAAAGTCCCGTCCGCTGCAACTCGCGCAGGCATTGCGCCGGTCGAAGAACAACGCGCCGCACGTGCAGCACTCGTTGGCGACCAGATGAGGGTCATCGCCCAGGCTGAGGTAGCCGACGTACGGGACCTGCCGAGCCATCCGGTACCTCGCAATCAAACGCTTCACACGTCTGACATGCGACTGTACGTTGACGCAATGACCGGTGTCATTGACCTGTTGCCGCCGTCGTCGCACCCTGTCGCTGCCCAGCCACAAGTCGGTTGCCGCCGGGCCGGGGCTCACCGTGTTGACCCGGATCCCGCGCGGCCCGACCTGCCTGGACAGCGCCTTGGCGAACCCGGCCAGGGCCGCCTAAGCGGCGCTGTGGTCAATCACGGCCGGGTCGGGCCTCGATCTCCGCAGACGGGCTCTTAGCACCAGTGATGTCTAGCCGCTCGCCTCGACGTCGGGACTATTACTGGCTTGCTGACAACACTTCGGATCCGCGAAAGCGCCGGGGCGTCTTCCTGCATTCGGTCTTCACCTGACAAATAGCGCCCAGCCGTATGATCATAGCGAAGTCCCTTTTTTGCTCGTGCGTCTGCCTGTCTGCTCGCGTCGGCGCCATCAGCCGCTTGGGCGCGGCAGGGGAGGGTTGATGGCCGATAAGGTTGTCGAAGTCATGCCGCCAAACGAGACGGTCGCGCTGGTACCGGCCGTCGGCCTGGATGAGGACGGGGCACCGACTGCGGCTCAGAAGATCGGCCGGATAGACATCCTCGACTTCCAGCCGCTGCCGGGGACACTTCAGGGTGTCGCTCTGGAGATCCGCTCGGGGCGGGAGAAGGTGCATCCGCCTAGGACGGCGGTCGAGCTGGGGACTGAGCTGGCGGTCAGCAACTGCAAGCTCACCGGGATGCTCGTCGAAGCGACGGCGAGCGTATCGCCGAAGGTCACCCTGGAGTGGGCCGGTGACAAGCTCGCCGGCCATTGAGGATCGGCCAGGCGAGGAGCCGAACCCGCTGTTCGATCTGTTCCGGCAGTGTGTGGTGCGGATTGATGATGAGGCGGGGGGGTTCCTCGGAACCGGGTTCTTCGCGGCCCTTGGCCTGGTGCTCACGTGCGCGCATGTGATACACGGCGCGCAGCGCCTGCAGGTGCGATGGCAGGGCCACACCGCACTCGCGACCGTGGAGGCGGTGGTGCCGTGCCTGGACGCGGTGGCGGATCCGGCAGGCTACCCGCTTCCCGATCTCGCTGTCCTGCAGACAGACAGCACGTGCACATGGGATTACCCGTGCGCTCAGCTGACAGGCGAGCTGCCGTCGCTCGGAGCGCATCCGGATGTCCTGTACCTGGCCGGGTACGCGATCGAGCACGGCCGCGGCCCGGCGCTGACGGGGGTGACAACCCAGTTCGAGTCGCGCGTCCAGGAAAACGGGCACGAGATCTACAAACTGAAGAGGGGTCGGCTGCTACCTGGTTTCAGCGGCTCGCCTCTGCTCAACACCCGGACCGGCCTGGTGTGCGGGATTGTGGAGAGCGCCCGGCGCCGGCACGCGGATCTTGGCGGGTTCGCCGTGCCCGCGAAGGAGCTGACCGCGATCCTCCCGGTCACCACACAGACGAGTCAGCGGTGGCAAGCCGCCTGGATGAGGGCCATCGAGGCCGAGCGAGAACAGGCCGCTAAGCGAGAAGGCAGCCGGGGACGTCTTCCGCTGCGGCGCCCGGTAGCGAGGCTGGAGCCGAACGAAGAGATATCACCAGCGACGCTGCTCCGGCCGCGGCACGCCGCGGTTGGATACGTTGGCCGCGACCGGCTGCTGGGAGACATTGCGGCATGGTGCGAGACGGAGCGCGCTCAGTACCGTCCGGAGGTGTGGCTGGTAACCGGGGGAGCCGGGTTCGGGAAGACTCGGCTTGCCGTGGAGGCATGTGTCGAAGCCGAGGCCCGCGGATGGACCACGGGGTTCCTACGCCCCGAGGTCAGCCAGACCGAACTGCACAACCTGGCGGAATGGCCCGGCCGATTGCTAGTCGCGATCGACCATGCGGAGACACGGCCCGCCATCGTGGGTCAGCTGGTCGAAGAGCTCACCGCCCGCGCGCAGCGGCCGCCGGCGCGGATCATCCTGCTGGTCCGCGGGCGTGCATCGCGCGACGAACTGCTGCAGATGTTCAATGACCAGCAAGGTGAGGACCTGGCCAGTGTGCTGCGGCGAGCAACGGTTTCCGCTCTGGAAGATCCGGCTAGCGAGGTCGACCGGCTGGAGTTGTTCGATCGTGCCGTGACGGACCTGGGCATGCGCGGCGAATCTGTGGCCGCTCGGCAGCGCCGACCGCAGCTACGGGCGGCGCATTTCGAGCGGCCGCTGTACGTGCTGGTTGCCGCGCTGCTTGCAAGCGCGCGCGGGGACGTGGATCCGGATGCTCTCAGCGAGCAGGACCTCGTGCACGAGCTGCTAGCCGGGCATGAGGCCAGATACTGGGACCGTTGGGATCAAAGACTGCAGCTCGGCCTGGACCCAGAGGACCGGAGGGCCGCGGTGGCGCTGGCCACACTGCTCGGCGCCGACCGCGAAGAAGAGGCGCTGGCCATCGCGCGGCTTATCCCTCACTTCGGTGCCGAGCCGGAGCAGCGGCTGATCGCGATCGCCTGCTGGCTTGCCCGGCTCTACCCACGCCCGGCGGCTGACGGTCAGGGTGGCTTCGGCGCGTTGGAACCCGATCGGCTCGGCGAGGTTCACGCTGCCGACGTTCTGAGGCGGCACCCCGATCTGCTCGCCGCCGCGATCGCTTCGGCATCGGACCGGCAGCTTACCCAGGCACTGACGGTAGCGGTCCGGATCGCTGTGATGGACGAGGTCGTCTGCAGCCAGCTTCAAGCATGCCTGGACCAGAGTCTGGGAGATCTTCTTGAGCGCGCACTCACCGTGGACGACCCGGGGCTCATGGCGGCTGTCGTCGGCGCGATGAACTTCGCCCGGCCAGTGTACGGCGCCGCCGAGGCCGCCGACCGGCTCCCAGAGGTCCTGCCAATCCGGGTGCGGCCAGTCGCCATTGCCGTCACCAGCCTGGCTGTTGACGGCATGCGACAACGCGCCGCCAGCGATCCCACCGCGGCACGCGGCCTGGCCAGGCAGCTCAGCAATCTCGCCGCCCGGCTGGCGGGGGTCGGGCAGTGGGGCGAAGCGCTGGTGGTTTCCGAGGAGGCCGTCGCTGGGCATCGGGAGCTGACTGCGGCCAACCCGGCCCACCTGCCCGACCTGGCTGCATCGCTGAGCAACCACGCTGCCTCGCTGGCGGGGACCGGGCGGTGGGATGAAGCGCTGCCGGTCTTCGAGGAGGCCGTCACCCTGCGCCGCCAGCTAGCCACCACCAGCCCCGCCTACCTGCCCGACCTCGCGGCATCGCTGAGCAACCACGCCGCCTCGCTGGCGGGGACCGGGCGGCGCGACGAAGCCCTAGCGGTCTCCGAGGAGGCCGTCGCGCTGCGCCGCGAGCTGACCGCCAACAGCCGGGCCTCCTACCTGCCCGACCTGGCCGCGTCCCTGAGCAACCACGCTGCCTCGCTGGCGGGCGCGGGGCGGCGCGACGAAGCGCTGGCGGTCTCCGAGGAGGCCGTCGCCCTGCGCCGCGAGCTCGCCGCCAACAGCCGGGCCGCCTACCTGCCCGGCCTGGCGGCGTCACTCAGCAACCACGCGAACCGGCTGGCGAGCGCCGAGCGGCGCGACGAAGCGCTGGCGGTCTCCGAGGAGGCCGTCACCCTGCGCCGCGAGCTGACCGCCAACAGCCGGGCCGCCTACCTGCCCGACCTGGCGACGTCGCTCAGCAACCACGCGAACCGGCTAGCGAGCGCCGGGCGGCGCGACGAAGCGCTGGCGGTTTCCGAGGAGGCCGTCGCCCTGCGCCGCGAGCTGACCGCCAACAGCCGGGCAGCCTACCTGCCCGGCCTGGCGGCGTCGCTCAGCAACCACGCGATCCGGCTAGCGGGGGCCGGGCGGCGCGACGAAGCGCTGGCGGTCTCGGAGGAGGCCGTCACCCTGCGCCGTGAGCTGGCCGCCGCCAGTCCCGCCGCCTACCTGCCAGGCCTGGCGGCGTCGCTGGGCAACCATGTGAACTGGCTAGCCGAGGCTGGGAAAGCTTCCGACGCCGAGCAGCTCATCGATGAGCTCGTCGGTCACTTCGCCCATCTCCCGAACGGTCTGGGCAGGCTCCTGCTGGTTCGAGGACGCTGGTGCCTCACTCAGAACCGGCTGTCTGACGCGGTGCTCGACCTTGCTGCAGCCACGCAAGCGTGCGCCGAAGCGCACGACCTGACCAGCCGGGGCCAGGCACGCGTTCTACTCCGCAACCTGCGCCAGGAGCACCGGTCGCGCTTTGACCAGGCATGGCGCCAGACACGCGGGGCTTTGCCGGTCTGGCTGTTGCACCCCGAGACGAACGACAAGCTCGCCGCAGGGCTGATTGCCTGGGTGAACACGCCGGACTGGACCGCCTCGAAGGCCTATCTGAGCAACCACGCCGCCACCCTGCTCACCGACCAGTCCGAAGCCACCATCGAGCATCTCATCGACGCCAATCCTGCCGCCGACCCGATGCCCGATCATCTCTCCCTGCTTCGCCAGGCTCGGGCACGCGGCATCGATGCCGCCTACGCGGTTCACCAGCAACCGGCCGCTGCCGAGCACACCGTTGGCCTGCTCCGCCAGTGGATCTGCACTCCTACGTGGGCTCAGTCCCGTGCCTTCGCCGCAACTCACGCCGGTGAGCTACTCCAGCCAGCCGCCGCAGCCTTTCTTGACCGAATCGGGGACGACCAGCCGGGCGACCGCGGACTCCGGCTGCACCGCGGCCTCCTTGCCTACGCGGCGGCAGCCGGATTCGACGCCGCATACGAACTGCTTGCCGACCGTGACCGACTGCCAGCCCAATACCCGCAGGACTGTTCCATCACCATCCGGCTCGCGATGGCACGGCTGCACAGCGGCTACGCCGCCAACGACGCGAACGCTCACTTCCGGCTCGCCGTGGAAGCCCTTGTCGCGGGCAACCTGACTGAGGCCGCCGCAGCCATCGCCGACTGCAGGGCACACGCTGCACCCTACGAGCGTCGGGACTTCTCACGCGAGCTCAACCAGCTGGCCGAAGAGCACCCCGACCTCTCCCAGGTTGTACCCAGGCTGCAGCAAATCCTGGTTATGGACGACGCGAACGGCGCAACGGACTCATAACCGCCTTACCGGAGGCGCGCAGTCGGAAAGCAGACCCAGCTCGGGCGCAACGATCACTGCCCGTGCGGATCCGGCCGCCGCTTTCCGGCACTGCTGCCGGAAGACAGGCCGTTTTCGACGGCACGCCACGAGGCTATTACGTTCACGACCGCGACCGCTGAAAGCGGCCCCCCGACCAGGTGGTCGGCGGTGCAGTCCGGGGCGGACCGAGTCCGCGCGGCCCAACATCCCGTCATGTCGCTGGTGGGCAACCAATGCGCGTCCGGGCGTGTCGGGGCGCGCGACATGCCAGCAATGCCGTTGAGGCGCAAGAGGCTGAGCGCGATACTGACCGCAGGGTCAAATTAGACCTGTGTCCTTGCACATGGGGGTGGTGGTGGTGGCAAAGTACCTGGTTCTGTTCAGCCTTACCGGCGAGACGATCAAACGGTTCCTCGCGAAGCCTTCCGACCGGGCCGCAGTGGTACACGAACTGGCGGAGTCGGTTGGAGGCAGCCTTGAGTCGTACTACTGGATGTTCGGGCAATACGACGGTGCGGGCGTCTTCGTGGTCCCTGACTCACACACCATGGCGGCCTTGAGCCTGGCCGCCACCAGTTCGGGCGCGTTCACGCGTTTTGAAACGCATGAACTGATCGAGGCCGGCGATCTTCTCGCGATTGCCGATCGGGCGAAGGGGATCGCCTACCAGCCGCCGGGCGCATGACAGAAC
>JASHSZ010000097.1 GCA_030040815.1 Streptosporangiaceae bacterium | reverse complement strand
GTCATGGTGTACCCACGATGGGGACCGTGGCGCAAGGCCGGCTACCGGAGCGAGGGCGACGCGGCCGGGAACGGCAAGGGCGCCGTCTACTGGCTGGAGGGCTCAAGGCGGTACGGGTTCCGGTACCCCGTATCGGTCGAGGAAATCCTCGACGTCGAGCCTGGCAAGCGGCTGGCCTACACCGTTCTGCGCGGCATCCCGGTCCGCAACTACCGGGCCGAGGTGACGCTGACCCCGTCACCCGACGGCACCCTCATCCGCTGGGGCGCATCGTGGGACCGGACCATCCTGGGCCGCCTGGTGTACCGGCCGCTGCGCAACCTGTACCCGGTCATCGTGGCCGGCCTGGTGAAGGCAGCGGAGGCTCCCCAGGGCTAAACGCGACATCTCAAGCGTGCGCGGCGGCTCCCTGCTCTAAACGCAGCTTGTGCGCGATCGCGCGCATCTGGGTGGGGCGGATAGCCGCGACGCGAAGAGACCCGAGAAGATTGAAGAGGGCTGTCAGCGAGGTGGCGCTCGGTGGTGGTGGCTTGGTCAGGCCTGGGCAGACCATGAGAGGGCGGTGATCCTGCTGTCAGGCCGTCGCTGAGTGGCCGCGGGGGGAGAGCAGATCGATGCATGTGTCGCTGCCGCGCATCTCCGCCGACTACAGCCAGCGCGGGAGCGTGCTCACCCTGCTGCTCGGGCTTGCCGCGCTGCTGGGCCTGTCAGCCGGAGTGGGCCTGGCCTATGTGGCTGGCTTTGCCGAGGTGCGTGCGGTACTTGGTAACTTCCACTGGGTCTGGCTCTGTGCGCTGGCCGGTGCGCTCGGGCTCTCGCTCGTCGGTTACTACTGCGCTTACCAGGGCATCCTCACGGTCGCGGACGGGCCGCGAATCCCGGCCGCGCAGATGCGGACCCTCGTGACGGTGGATTTCGGTGGCCTCCTCGCGGGCGCCAGCGGCGACCTTGACCGGCACGCCCTCGAAGGCGCCGGCGCCGATCGGCGTGAAGCCAGGACCCGGGTTGCCGGCCTGGCAGGCCTTGAGCTCGGGGTGCTGGCACTCCTGGGGACGGCCACGGCCATCGCGGTGCTGGCGGCCGGCAGCACCGTGCCCGCGCTTGACCTGACCCTTCCCTGGGCGGTCATCCCGGTACCCGGCTTCCTGTTCGCGTTCTGGCTGGCCAGACGGTACCGGGACCGGCTGCGGGGCCGGCCCGGCTGGCGCGGACTGGCCGGGAGTTTCCTGGAGTCCGTCTACCTGATCCGGGTGATGTTTGCTAATCCGCGGCGTTACGGGGTTGCGGTGGCGGGCATGGCGCTGTTCTGGGCTGCAGATGCCTTCGCAGCCTGGGCGGGCATGGCGGCGTTCGGTTTCCAGATGGACGGGGCGGCGCTGTTCGTCGGGTATGCCACGGGGATGGTGTTCACAAGACGGGCCGGGCCGCTGGCCGGTGCGGGCATAGTGACCTTGTGCCTGCCGCTGACCCTGTGGGCTAGCGGCGCGCCGCTAGCGGTGGCAGTCGTCGGGATCTTCGCTTACCGGACGCTGGCGCTGTGGCTGCCGATGCCCGCCGAGCTCGCCCTCTTGCCGCAGGTGCGCCAGATGGGCCGCCAGCGAGCACCGGACGCTGAGGAAACGGCGGAGACCGCGGGGGAGCGCAGCCTGCACCGCAATCCCTGATCAGTGGCCATTTAAAGGACCGCGTTCAGCCTCGCCTCGTACTTGCGCCAGTCGTACTCGGCCGTCCGGTACAGAGCGAGCTCCTTGATGACGGCCAACTGCGCGCCCTGCGAGCGGTCTTGGGCCAGCTCCTTGGAGGGCCAGCGCGTCGCGCCAATGCGCCGCCGAAGGTCGGCCAGGTCTTCGGCGGCAATGTCGATCCGTAAGGGACGGATGTCAGTTTCGTTCGACATGACTCCCATCTGCTGACTGGTCGTCGGCGACCGACCGAATGACTGGTTGGCCCCGCCCGTCCGCGAGCCTGCTGTGTGCGGTTCCCCTCACTGTGGCGCGTGGCACCCGCGCCGCGGCGGACACATGCCTTTGGAGCCTTTGCCTGGCTAGACCCATGGGCCGCGATTAGGCATAGTGGACAGCATTGGTCCTCCGGGTGTTGTCTACTCAGGGCTCGCTGGTGAGGAAGTACCTGGCGTAGGGCGTGCCGGCGAGCTTGTCGCCCATCAGCCGGGAGAGCAGGAGCACTGAACTGCGCGGCCGGTGGTTCACTACGATGTGCTCGGTCTGCCCGGCGGCGTTTCGGGTCACGACCCCGGCCACCCCGAGCGGCTGGCCGGCGATCTCGGTGGTGTAGACCTCGATGAAGTCGTTGTCGCCATACGGCCCGGCGTAATCGATCTCCTGATAGGGATACAGCGACTTGACGGCCAGGATAATCGAACGCACGGCGTCCGCGCCTTCCGCGGCGCCGTCCATCGCCGAGGCCTCCAGGGTGACGTCGTCGGCCAGGTTGTCCAACCAGACCGGGTAGTAGTCGGTGCGATGGCGGGCAGGATCGCCGCTCCCCGTGTAGGTAGGTGTCATTGTCATGCCGCTCCTCCCGTGGCTATGGTCAGTCCTGCCATTCCGGCCCGGCAGCCGTGTCTTGATCCCCTGGAGCTGGAGCCGCCGACACTGACGTTGTCGAACACCACGACCCACCGACCCGGAGGCCAGCACATCAACCAGCGCCGGATCCCAGTTGTCGCGATTCCCGCGGAAGTGCTGAAACAGCACCATCGGGACCTTGCGCTCGCTGCCGGAATCGCGATAGGCGTAATGCACGTCCTTAGACGCTTTGACCAGTTCATTTGGAAGCTTCGCATAGACCCCGACCATCAGCCGGTCCCCCCGATCGCAAGTTGCGAGCGTCCGATGCAGTGTGCCTACGAGCGGTCCCTGTTGGCTGCACCCCTCCCGGCCCGTGCCCCCAGGCCCTGTGCTTCCCCGGTCAAACCACCCAGATTACCTGTGCTGACACAGTGCGCCAGACCGGCAGGCGCGCGCGGCAAGCCTTGCAAGTCGCCTTTACCGAGGTCCGGGCCGTGGTGCAAGATGACCCGTTCCTCTGCCATCCGGCGACACAGCCGGCCGTGGAGCTCAGGGACATCGTCGGCGCCGTCGGTCGCCGACGATGTCGGCGAGTAGTCGGCGGGTGCGCGGCTGGGACGCTGTGACGCGCGGGGCCGGGTGATCCTCTTCGGCTCCTGCGCCAAGATGCTCCGGTTAGATCGGCGCTCCTTCGGGCAGGCGGTATGGCCACTACGATCGCGGCAGCAAGGCGAGACCCTGATGGACTGAACAGGTATCAGGGATGGCGAAGACAATCAAGAGCGGGACAGCGCGCCGGAGCGTACTCGTTTCCCTTGTCGTGAATTGCGCTGAGACGCTCGGGCTGGGGGTGGTGGCGGGCGGGGCTCGTCGCGGACTTCGTGGGCTAATGACCCGTGGATCTCGACGACGTGGGATCGCAGCGAGGCGAAGGCCCTGCGTTCTACCAGCCGCTCACCTTGCCTCTGCGGTCAGGGCTGCCGTCTTCGGCGCGTCCCCGAAAGGGTGATTGTCCTAGTCCTTGCGGATCAGCTCGCGCAGCTCGTCAGCGGTGTACGCCGTGATGACGTGCGAGCGGTCGGCGGCTGAACGAGGACGGGCTGACAGTCACCCAGGACTTCCTGGTTACCGATTGCCGCCTTTGACATCGTCGCGCCCCTCGCGGAGGAGACTAAGACGCCGCGCTCGCTCCCAGCGCTCACGCTCTGCCCTGTCGCCCTGTAGCCGGTCGATAGAGTCGGGAGTAGTCAGGTGGGCCGTCAGGTTGCGCTTAGAGCCAGCACGGGAGACAACGGCCGCGTCAGGGAATACAACGCTGGGTCGCACTGTCAGCAGGGGCGGCTTGTCTTCAAAAAGGATGCTGCCGAATAGTGACTCGACTGCCTGATCAGGCGCGAATCGCACAACCGCACGAACTAGCGGAGTAACGGCCAGCACGTAGGCATGCCATGTCGTCCTAGATGCGACACGCGGCCAGCTACAGCCATCACGCCTCATATCCCGCATGTAGCCGAGCACTCCCATCTCTCTTAATCTCATCGGTGGTACCCTCTCGACCGGCGCATCAGCAGGCGGAGCACACTGGCTACAACCGCCACGCAGAGCCTTACGATGGCCCATTCTGGCATCGAGAGCGCGCTGAACGTGAAGGCTGACCCGTTCTGCACGCCTCGTCTTCCTGCGACTGCACGTCCGTACCGGCGGGCCGATCCCGACCGGGATACGTCGGCTCGTACCCCGTTGGCCGATGCCGGGACTGGCTTGCCTTCTGCACGCAGGCAGCCGACTACGTTGCCGGACTGATCGAATCGGGGAAGTGGGCGCCTGCTGCGAAGCTGCGTCCTGAGCGCGAGCTTGCGGAGTGGCAGATTGCCTACGGCACCGCCCGGCGTGCGCGAGGTCAAGACGGAAGTCGATGCGCCTGATAGCTGCGGTGCGTAGCGCACGGTCGTCGGCTTCTGGCGATTCGACACGGAGGAGGTTGTAGACCCCACGTAGTCGTCGTGGCTGAATCCGATCAGCTTGGCAAAGGCGCACTCGCGAGTCTGCCTGCTGCCCTTTAAGATGACTCGCCTCTTCGTGATGTAGACGGTTCCTGTGTCGATTGCCGTCGGCGTCGGAGCGCTGTGCACGTAGTGGCCCAGGCTGCGCCTGGCGAAATCTGCACAGCGCTGGCGCGATTTGAGCAATGTCTCTCCGGGCAGGTGGCGTCCAGCATCACGTGCAGACGGGCGCAGCGTGTACCCGCCAGCACCTCGACTTCCGCTCCGTCGCCGGGTACGTCCTCGTCCCGCCCGGTGCACGTATTGTGGGAGGCGATAGGTGCTTCGTGGAAAGACCCTGCGGAGACTGATTCCCGCCACTGGCCGCGCTGCGGCTGGTCACCATGACCGCCCGTCGTGTCGTCGGAACCGGCTTGGTGATCCTGCCGCGCCGCCCATTCCCTGTAGGCGTCGACCGCGGGAGGCAAGGTAAGGAGTAGCCTTTCCGGGCCCATCTTGTTGGCAAGGCCAGAGGACGGCCGGTCCGATGGTGCGCATCAGGGCGGAAGGCCAAGGCTGCTAGGAGGTCGCGGTCACCTGGGGATTTCAGCAGGCGAACCTCATAGCTCATGCTCTCGCGGCCGCGACCGAGTGCACAGACCGGCTTGCCTACGCCTTCTATCAGATGCGGGCTGCCAAGATGATCAAGGACTGACTCATGCAAAGTGGCGACTTGTCGCTGTCGCGGCATGAGGTCGCATTATCAGCCGCCCGTCCTGGGCGCGGCATGCGAGTACGTGTGCCTCGGCTGCCGGTCGGGTCGTGTATATCTCGCAACATGGAACAGAGATATACTGGGTATGGAAGGGGGGCGGTGATGGCCAAGACGCTGATTGATGTGGACGAGGAGCAGCTCGCAGCCGCGCAGAAGGTGCTGAAGACCGAGACGAAGAAAGACACCGTCAACGCAGCGTTGCGACAGGTCACGGCGCTGGCTGCCCGCCGCCGGGATCTGCAGCGGCTGATCTCCGGCGGGCTGCCGGACCTGGCGGACGAGGATGTGATGCGCGCCGCATGGCAGCGGTAGCCAGCCATCTGGCCGACACCAGCGCGCTGGCCAGGCTGCACAGGCCGCCAGTAGCGGCCGTCTTAGGCCCGCTGATCGAGGCGGGGCTCGTCGCGACCTGCGGCGTGATCGAATTTGAGCTCGGCTGGGCGACACGCAGTGCCGCTGAGTTTGATCTAGTCCGAGCAGACCGCGAACAAGGCTACGAGTGGCTGGCCACCCATGATGAGGACTGGCATCGCGCGCTGGAGGTGCAAGGCGCGCTATGGCGCAGCGGGCGAGTCAGGGCAGTCAGCTTCCCCGACTTGCTGATCGCAGCAGTCTGCGAACGGGAACACGTCACACTCCTGCACTACGACAACGACTACGACCTTGTTACCGAGATCACCAGACAGCCAATGCAATGGGTCGTGCCACGCGGCACAGTACCTTGACGTATGCGACCATCGCGCTCGCAGCGGCATACGGGCGTTCCTCGTCCCTCGCGGGGACAGGAAGCTACGTGCGCCAAGGGCATGCATCCTTGGAGACAAGACCACGGAGGAGTCGGATCGTCCCATGCCGAACGGACTCGGTTTCGCTGTATGGAGCGACGACAAAGGGCGCGTGCGTAGATTGCTCGCTGAAGGTGCTTCGGCAGACGACTCCGGCGACGGCGTCGTCGATAAGACCCCGCTCATGGAGTCTGTCTATGAGGCTGACTGCCTCGTGACCAGCAGTTTTTCGCTTACCTGATCGACTACACGCCAGCCAACTATAACTTGTTCGAGTTAGCTGATCCACCAGCGCCCCCAGCAGGATTCGAACCTGCGCACACGGCTCCGGAGAGGGTTGCCTCGTACAGCCCTGACCAGCGCAAACGCGCTCCGGAACAGGCTGCCTGGGCACGTATGGGGCGCAGCATCGGTGGCGAGGAGGCCGCGCCATCCGGGCGGGTATCGGGATGCCCCCCGCTTGGCTATTGGGCTGGCAGCGGACCGATCCAGCACTCGCTGGCGCTTAGCTCGTCCGGGTGGTCTCGAAGGATGATCTCGATCGCGTCGGCGATGGCGGTGATGGAACCGCGGGTGCGGGTCCGGGTCGACGGAGCGGACTACCGAAGCCGAAGCGTCGGATCTAGGCGGCGCGATACATGGACAAGTATCGCTTGTTACTATGCGCTGCCGTTCCCGCCGCCGATCACCCCGGCTGCTGTCAAGTCCTGCCGCTCGCTCGGTCCGTAACCGAGCTCCGCCAGGACCTCCGCGGTGTGTTCTCCCAGACCTGGCACGCGCCGCAGGCGGCCGGGCCGGCCGAGCGGGAACCGGATCAACGGCAGATCCCCGACCGGCGAGGAGGCGCGGGCGAACATCTGCCGCTTCCGCAACTGCGGGTGCTCGAGCACAGAGGGGATGTCGCGGACCTGTCCGTGCGCCAGCCCGGCCTCTCGCAGCCGGGACAGCCAGACCTGCGAAGGCTCGCTGGCGATGTGCCGTTCGATGGCGTCTTCCAGCACGACCCTGTTGTCGCGCCGGGCCTCGATAGTGGCGAACCGAGCGTCCGCCAGCCAGTCCGGGCGGCGCGCGACCTCAGTGACGAACCGCTCCCAGTCCCGGGGGCTGGCCACCACCAGGTTGACGTACTGGCCATCCGCGGCCAGATACGGGCCGTACGGGCACAGGTACTGGTGACGCATCCCGGTGCGTGGAGGCTCCGATCCGTCATGCCAGAAGTGCTGCGGGAAGTAGCCTAGCCAAGACGCGGCGGCATCCAGCATCGAGATGTCCAGGTACTCACCGCGACCGGTGCGGTCCCGCCGGCGGAGCGCGGCGACGATCCCCAGCGCCGCTGTCAGCCCGCCGATCAGGTCGGTGACTGGCAACCCGACCTTGGCCGGGGCGTCCGGGTAGCCATTGGTGAGCAGGATGCCCGACTCGCCCTGGATGATGAGGTCGTATGCCTTGACGTCCCGGTAGGGCCCATCCTGGCCGAACCCGGACAGGGAGCAGTAGACCAGTCCCGGGTGAGCCGCCGCCAGCTCGTGATAGCCCAGACCGAGCCGGTCGGCTACCCCAGGCGCGAAATTCTCGGCGAACACGTCCGCCCGCGCCACGAGCCGCCGCGCGATCTCGCGGCCTTCCGCCGTGTTCACATCGAGCGCCAGGTCGCGCTTCCCGGCGTTCACCCACACGAACCCGGTGGACAGGCCCCGCACGGCGTGGTCCCAGCCACGCAGCACGTCGCCGACCGCGGGCCGTTCGATCTTGATGACATCCGCGCCAATCTCGGCCAGCGCGAAGGTGGCGAACGGCAGTGCGATGGCCTGCTCGAAGGCGACGACCCGGACGCCGGCGAGCCGGTCGTCGCCGCCACGCGCCTCAGCCGGATGCGCTGTCATCGACCGGCGGGAACAAGGCAGCTGAAGGGGCATAGGCGCGCTTCCACACCATTACCGACCGCCGATACCGGATGACCAGCGCGCCGTCCTGCTTGTAGCCGCGGGTCTCTACCTTCACGATGCCCTGCTGGGGCTTGCTCTTTGACTCCCGGACCTCCAGTACTTCCGATTCTGAGTAGAGGGTGTCACCGGCGAAAACCGGGTTGGGCAGCACAATCTCGTCCCAGCCGAGCGCAAAGCCGTTCTCGCTCACGTCGGCCACGCCCATCCCGGCCACGATGGACAGCGTCAGCGCGCTGTTCACCAGGCACTGCCCCCACTGGGTGCGGGCGCCGTAATCGCGGTTGAAGTGGATCTGGTTGGTGTTGTTCGTCAGCAGGGTGAACTGGATGTTGTCCGCCTCGGTGACGGTGCGGCCGTAGCGGCACCGGTAGACGTCGCCGACCTCGAAGTCCTCGAAGAAGCGGCCTTCCCAGCCGGGCCTGATCTGGCCCATCAGCGGCTCACCTGCCCGGTCTCGGCGACTGCGAGTTCCAGCAGTCGCTGGGCGCGCAGCACGATGGGCCGGTCCACTAGTTGCCCGCCCACCGCGACGGACGCCTCGCCGCGAGCCTCGGCCGCCTCGAACGCGTCCACCACCACCCGGGCGTAGGCGATCTCGTCTGGCCAGGGGCTGAAGATGCGGTTGATCACCTCTACCTGGCGCGGGTTGAAGGTGGACTTGGCGGTGAAGCCGAGACGCCGCGCCTGGAGGGTGTCGCGCTCCATGCCCTCCGGATCGTCGAGATTCGGGAATACCCCGTCGATGCTGATGACCCGGGCGGCGGCGGCCGCGTAGATCATCATGGACCGGGCGAAGATTAGCTCGGCGGCCTCTGCCACCCGGGCCGTGCCGAGGCCGATGTCGAGCGCCAGGTCCTCGGCGCCGAGCATGAGGGCGACCAGGCGCGGATGCGCCCGGGCGATGGACGCTGCCGCCAGGATGGCGGCCGGGCTCTCGATCGCTGCCACGATCCGGGTTGACCCCGGCTCCAGGGAGCTCTGCCGCTCAAGGTCGGTCAGGCGGGCGGCGAGATCGGTCACCTGGCCCGGATCCTCGCACTTGGGGAGGCAGACACCCGCGGGCGCGGCGGGGATGACCTCAGCCAGGTCGTCGGCGAACCATTCGGTCGCGGCGGCGTTGAGACGGACGTAGCGCTGCGGACGGAACGGCGTGCGCAGCGCGGCGGCAACCATCGTGCGCGCCTGTGCCTTGGACTCTGGTAGCACGCCGTCCTCCAGGTCCAGGAACACGCAGTCGACGTCGGAGTTGGCGGCCTTGGCGAGGAAGCGCTCCTTGTTCCCGGGCACGAACATCCACGACCGGGTCGGGCGGGCAGTCATCAGGGTGTGTCACCTCTTTCTCGGTACGAGTGCCTCAGTACGAGCGGGGCAGCCCGAGTACGCGCTGGCTGAGGAAGGCCAGCACCAGGTTGTTGTTGACAGGCGCGATCTCCAGCAGCTTGGTCTCCCGGAACTTGCGCTCGATGTCGTATTCGACGGCGAAGCCGTTCCCGCCGAAGGTCAGCATTGCGGCGTTGGCCGCCTGGAAGGAGGCCTGGGACGCGAGCAGCTTCGCGCTGTTTGCCTCGGCACCGCAGGACTCGCCTGCGTCGAACAACGTGGTGGCCTTGAACCGCATCAAGGACGCGGCCTGCACCTGGGCGTAGGCCTGGGCGAGCGGGAACGCGACCCCCTGGTTGGCGCCGATCGGGCGGCCGAACACCTGACGCTGGCTCGCGTAGGCGGCAGCCCGGTCGAGGAAGAACCGGCCGTCCCCGATCGCCTCGGAAGCGATCAGGCACCGTTCGGCGTTCCAGCCGTCGATGATCTCCCGGAACCCTTCGCCCTCGGCGCCGATGAGGTTGGCCGCCGGAACCCGCAGGCCGCTGATGAACACCTGATAGGTGTGGTGGTTGAACATCATCGGGATGCGGCGGGTCTCGATAGCGCTGCCCGCCTCTCGCAGATCGACCAGGAAGAGCGACAGGCCGCCGGTCCGGCTGGCGGCCTGCTCCAGCGGGGTGGTCCGGGCCAGCAGCAACATCAGGTCTGACTGCTCCACCCGGCTGATGAAGACCTTCTGGCCGCTGACGACGTAGTCGTCCCCATCGCGATCGGCCCGGGTTGAGATCCTGGTTGAGTCCGAGCCTGCGTCCGGCTCCGTCACGGCGAACGCCTGCAGCCGCAGGTCGCCGGCCGCGAGGGCGGGCAGGTAACGGCGCTTCTGCTCCGCGCTGCCATGCCGCAGCAGCGCGCCCATGGTGTACATCTGCGCGTGGCAGGCGTTGGCGTTGCCACCCGAGGCGTGGATCTCCTCCAGCACGACCGCTGCCTCGGTCATGCCGAGGCCGCCGCCGCCGTATTCCTCCGGGATGAGCACTGACAGCCAGCCGAGCTTGGTCAGCGTGGCGACGAATTCCTTCGGGTACGCGCCCGTCGTCTCCAGTTCGCGCCAGTACTCGCCGGGGAAGCGGGAGCAGACCTCGCGCACCGCCGCGGCGATGGCGCGCTGGTCCTCAGTGAGCGAGAAGTCCATCGGATCTGCGGAACCTTCCCTCGTGGATCACGTCGCCCGCGAGCGTGAGGAAGTTGGCGATCTCCTCCCACTGCCGGGAGTCGTCGGCGGGCACGTAGGCGACATTGCACCGGGTCACCCCGGCCGCCGCGTGGTCGGCGAGTTTAGCGGGCAGTCCGGACAGGTCGGTTCCGGCGTACATCGGGACCGCGGCGATCATCTCGTCCGGAATGGACTTCCGCGCTGCGGCGAACCCTTCGGTCCGGTGTTTCCGCTGGATCGTGTCTACGACGTCGCCCCAGCCCATCCGGTGCAGCATCTGCGAGTAGCCCTGTTGCAGGGAGTAGAAGGTGAGTACCTTCTTCAGCGCCCAGCGCGCCTGGCTGATGTCCTCGTGCAGGCTCACCCGGATCTTGGAGACGACCTGGACGTCGGCCGGGTCCCGGCCCGCATCCTTCGCACCGGCGCGGGCGTTCTCCGCGATCTCGGAGATCATCTCGCCGTTCGCCATGTTGATCACGATGCCCCCGCAGAGCTTGCCGGCGAGCGTCGCCATCTGCGGGCCGAGGCCAGCCAGCCAGATCTCCAGCGGCGCCTCTGGCGGCCTGAAGGCCAGCTTGAACCCGCCACGGGTGGAGAAGAAGTCGCCGGTGATGTCCGGCACCTTCGCACCGGAGTAGACGGCGCGGACGATCTCGATGTACTCACGGGCCAGCCTGACCGGCCGGGAAAAGTCCTCGCCGTGCCAGCCGGAGATGGTGCCGTTGCCGACGCCCAGGCCGAGCAGCAGCCGGCCTGCGCTCATCTCGTTGAATGTGGCCGCCTGGATGCCCATGGTGACGGGGGAACGGCCGAATACATGGTAGATCGCGGTACCCAGCTTCAGCTCGCCGGTCAGCGCCGCCATGGCCGACAGCAGCACCAGCGGGTCGCGGCTGTTCGACTCGCCCTTCCACACGCAGCCGAACCCGCGCCGCTCGGCTTCCACCGCCGCGCGCAGGCAGATGTCAGCAGGAATCTGGGCGGCCGAGTTGAACTCGGTGTCGATGATCACGTCGGGTTCCGCCTTTCCGTCAGCCCAGGTACCAGCCCTTGGGATCAAGTTCGGTGCGCAGCAGTCGCTGCAGGACGGCGGTCGGTGCCGCCGTCTCGTCAGGCCCGCCGTCAGGCACGATGAGTGGCATCGGCGTGCCCGCGAGGACGCTCTCCGGGGTGTGGCCGGGATGGACGCTGGCCAGCACGGCGCCGGCGTCGGTGATCCGGAGGATCGCCTGGTCGGTGATAACTGCGGCGGTGCCGCCGCCGGACAGTCCGTACTCCGCGCGGGGTCGGCCATTCAGCATCCGCCCCGGGCTGGTCAGGAACTCCACGGCCGGGCAGAACTTGCGGGAGTCATGGCGCATGACGACGAGCACCCGGCCCGCCAGCGATTCGATGTCGTTCCCGCCGCCGGATCCGTTGAACCGCCGGACGGAGCCGTCCTCGGCGGACACCATGGTGGTGTTGAGCGAACCGGACGGGTCCACCTGCAAGGCGCCGAGGACGCCCAGCGTCACCCGGCCACCGTGGAGCATCGCGCCGAGGACGTCCAGCACCCCGCCGAACGACCACGCATCCCGCCACATGCGGGGGTCGGCGATGCCCATGGCCGGCTCAACCGGGTGCGGCATGAACACGCCGAGTTCCAGCAGCAGCTGAATGCCCGGGGCGGTCGTCCGCTGCGCGAGCAGCGCCGCGATCTGCGGGAGCCCCAGGCCCACCAGCGCGACGTCGTCATCGCGCATGAGGCTTGCCGCGGCCACCGCCATCATCTCGCCGGGTGTCCAGGTGCTGGTCATCGTGCCACCGCCGCCGCGAGGAGCCGGTCTTCGACGAACCGGCGGAAGGTCTCGCCGCCGGCCCGGCTGGCGGCGGCGTACTCGGTCAGCAGGGCGGCGTCATAGTCGTAGGCCCCGAAGACGGAGGTCGGTCGCCCGCCCGCCGGCACCTCAGCGACCGCTGCGACCACGGCGCCGGGGATGGTGATCCTGCCCGGGTCGATGCCGCCGCGCGGCACCACCTGCTCGGCAGTCACGATCACCCGGGCAGCAGCCAGCGCGGTCTCCCTGATGGACCACAGCGGCCCCGAGACCGACGCGTTCCCCTCCTCGTCGCAGACGTTCGCGTGGACGATCGCGACGTCAGGCCGGAGTGCCGAGACTGCCAGCACCGGTGAGCCGGAGAATGGATCGCTGATCATCAGCGCACCGCCAGACGGTGTGAGCCGGTCCAGTAGCTGGGAGCCGATGAGCGACCGCGTGGGGACGAACGGCAGGCCGAGACTGCCGGCCAGCAGCCGCAGCGTGAGGCTCAGTGTCGAGTATTCCTCGGTGGGCATGCCCGCTGCGATCGCCCGGTTCACCGAGTGCAGCGACCCGAACCGGTCGAGCGATCCGCCGGAGTAGATGAGCCGTTCCACGCAGCCGGCCCCGACCAGCAGGTCAGTCTCCAGGCTCCCGATAACCTGCGTGAGCGTGAGGCCACGGCGATCCACCCGCACGAGTTCGGCCGCAGCTGCCACGGCGCTGCGGGTGATCGCGAAGCCGGTGAGCGCGAGGTGCGTTCCATCGGTCACGCGGGACATCGCCTCGGCGAGGGACGATACCTTGCTCATCTCAGTCCAGCCCTAGCAACGTTGCGGGGTTGTCGCACAGGATCGTCCGGATGTCCTCGCCGGGAACCCCGAAGCCAAGCAGGGCCCGGACGAACACCCGCATCCCGTCGATCGCGTTCAGGTGGAGCACCTGGCCGAAGTCGCTGCCGGACACGCACCGGCTGGCACCGATCCGCTGGATGGTGGCGACGGTCTCCATCGGGTCCTGGACCGGCTGATAGAGGGAGGGGATCATCGGCTGGCAGTAGGCGCCCACGTACGTGCCCAGCGCCGCGAGTTGCTCCATCTCCTCGATCAGCAGCTTGTTGAGTTCGAGCAGCGGGTGGTCGAGCACCGAGCGCACGCCGAGTTCGGCGGCGAGCGTCGCCAGTGGCAGCAGTTCCTCAAAGTCGGTGTGCCCGAGTGCGATCGCCACGCCGGCCTCTGCCGCTAGCTGCATCACCTCGCGGACCTCCGGCCGCACTTTGCCGTCGGCGTTCACGAGGCGCACGTAGTCGTCTTCGCTCGGGTTCAGACCGGCGAAGCGCGCCCACCCGAAGGACTTGAAGGTGGGGAACCAGATGCACTTGAAGTTGGGGTACTGCAGCCCGATCCTGACCGCCTCGGGGTTGACGCCGAGGTTCAGGCCGAGCCCGCCGTACACCTCGACCCGGTGCTCCAGACGGCCGTCGGCGACCATCTCGTCGACCTGCCGCTGCACCAGGTAGGCGGCGCCAGCGGTCAGGTTCCAGTGATCCTTGAAGGCGATGGCGCGCATCTTTGCCCTGGACGCCTCGACCGCGATCTGGAGCATGTCCTGGGAGCGCGGCACGAAGTCAGGGAAGGCGTGGATGTGGTGGTCGATCGCGCCGGCCAGATACGCGTCCTCCATGCCCGGCTTGATCTCCCGGAGGGCCGGGCTGTCCTTGAGCATCTCGTAGAAATACGACCGCGAGTTGAGCTGGCGTGCCCGTTCCAGGGTCAGGGTCCGGCCAACCATACCCTCGCGCAGGCTGGCGTCGTGCAAGGCGTGTTCATCGCACATCTGCTTGCGGGCCTCGCTTCCGTTCTGTTGAGCCGGACGCACTGAACGTCTGAGCTCTGGGCCAGCAGTCCTCTTCGGAGGGCTCATCAGCAGATTAACAGAACTATATTCTGCGTACCAGAACTACTTCTCGTCGTTCTGCCGCAGCGAGACCACTCAGGGCCTCACACCCCCGTAGGACTACTGTCCGCTACCAGCTAAGTTATCCTGGCGCGATTCCCGCCTAGACTGGGATTGCAAGTCAGAGCCTCACCGAGTCACGATATGAAGAACACGAATTCTGTTATGCAGAAAGGGCGCGCGGTGAACACAGGGCCGGCACACTCCCGAACGGCGAACCGCGACGGCGAAGCTGACATGCAGGAACGTTCGCCCGGTCCCCGGTACCCGATCGAGTCCGTCGACAACGCGCTGAAGCTCCTGCTGATGCTGCGGGACAGGCCCGCCATCACCGTGTCCGAGGTCAGCGAGAACCTGTCGGTCGCCCGGTCGACCGCGCACCGGCTGCTCGCGATGCTCGCGTACCACGGCTTCGTCCGGCAGGAGCCCGTCACCAAGGCATACGCAGCCGGCCCGGTGCTGACCGAGATCAGCTTCGCAGCGCTCCGGGACTCCGACATCCGGCCCAAGGCGCGTCCGTTCATCGAGGAGCTCGTCCGCGAGGTCGGCGAGACGGTTCACCTAGTGACGCTGAACGGCACGCAGGTCTTGTTTACCGACTGCGTGGAGGGCAACCGGGCGCTGCGGGCGGGCTCACGGGTCGGCTCGCGGCTGCCCGCTCACTGCACGGCGGGAGGCAAGGTGCTGCTGGCCGAGCTTTCCGACGACCAGATCCGCGAACTGTACCGAGACGAGGAGCTTGAGCAGCTCACCCCCCGGTCGGTCGGCACAGTAGCCGCGCTGCTTGCGAGGGTCGACGAGACTCGTCGGCACGGTTACGCGCTCAACGACGGCGAAAGCGAGGAGGAACTGCGCGCCGTGGCCGTGGTCATCCGCGACGCGGTCGGCCGAGTACGGGGCGCTCTGACCCTGTCCGCCCCGGAATACCGGCTGCCGCCCGATCGGGTGCCGGACGTGGTCGCGGCGATGCGCCGGACCACCGGCCGCATCGGGGAGATCCTCCACTAGTCCGGGCTCGCGCGCTGCGAAGGGGTGATTGACGTACTGACGCCGTCGGGCCTATCTTTCTGCTATACAGAAAGGTATTCCTGACCTAGGAATACTCGGCCAGGGAGGCGATGGCTGGTGGCGACTGAGCAATCGGCGAGCCGGCCGGAACGCCTCGTCCTGCGCCTCACCGTGAACGGCGAGACCAGGGATGTGCTGGCACCGCCCGCTGCAACGCTCCTCGAAGTGCTCAGGGAGGATTTGGGCCTGACCGGGACCAAGCACGGGTGCGAGCTCGGCGAGTGCGGCCTGTGCACGGTTCTGGCAGACGGAACTCCGCTCTTCTCGTGCCTCCTGCTAGCCGTGGAGATGGAGGGACGCGAGGTCCTCACGGTGGAGGGACTGGCGGATGGCGCGCGCCTCGCGCCGATCCAGGAGGCGTTCCGCGAACTCGGCGCCGTCCAGTGCGGCTACTGCACGCCGGGCATGCTCCTCGCGGCTACCCACCTCCTCACCACTGAGCCTCGACCGACCGAGGGCCAGATCCGGGAGGCCCTGTCGGGCAACCTGTGCCGCTGCACCGGCTACGCCAAGATCGTGGACGCGGTCGCGCTGGCAGCGCGCCAGATGGCCGGGGAGGACCAGTGAACGATCAGCCGCTGCGGCTCGTCGGACGGCGACTGCCCAAGGTTGACGCGGCCGGGAAGGTCACCGGCCGGACCCGGTACGCGGACGACCTGTCGCTGCCCGGGATGCTGCACGCCCGGATTCTCCGCTCCGACCGCGTACACGCCCGGATCATCCGGGTCGACACGAGCCGCGCCGCAAGCCTGCGCGGCGTCCACACCGTGCTGACCGGATTGGACCTGCCGACCAAGTACGGCATCCTCCCCGTAAGCCAGGACGAGCGGGCCCTTGCCCTGGACAAGGTCCGGTACGTGGGTGATCCGGTCGCCGCAGTCGCCGCGGTGGACGAGCGAACAGCTGACGAGGCGCTGCGGCTGATCGAGGTGGAGTACGAGGACCTTCCCCCGGTCATGTCCATCCAGGACGCCCTCGCGCCGGTGGACAACGGCGATCGCATCCACGAGCGATCCGAGCACGGAAACGTCCAGCGCAGCTTCGCGTTCGAATTCGGGCCGGTCGAGGAGGGATTCCACGCCGCGGACATCGTCCGCGACGACGTCTTCTTCTACGGCGGGAGCGCGCACCTGGCCATGGAGCCGCACTGCACGCTTGCCGAGGCGACACCAGACGGGCGGGTGACGGTGTGGAGTTCCACTCAGGTCCCGCACTATCTGCACCGCACCCTGGCCCGCGTTCTGGGACTGCCGGCTGACCGCATCCGCGTCATCGCCGCACCGGTCGGCGGCGGCTTCGGCGCCAAGAGCGACGTCCTCGCGCACGAGATCGTGGCGGCCAAGCTGTCGATGGTCTCAGGCCGGCCAGTCAAGGTCGCCCTCACCAGGGAGGAAGCGTTCTACTGCCATCGCGGCCGCCATCCGGTGCTGATGCGCTTCCGCCTCGGGGCCCGGAAGGACGGACGGATCACCGCTCTTGACTGCACGAATTATCTCGATGGAGGAGCGTTCGGCGGCCACGGTGTGGCCTCGATCCTGTACACCGGCGCCCTGCAGACAACCACGTACCAGGTGCCCGCGTATCGCTTCCAGGGGCTGCGCGCCTTCACGAACAAGCCCCCGTGCGGCCCGAAGCGCGGGCACGGAACCGTCCAGCCGCGGTTCGCGCTCGAGGTGCAGCTGGACAAGCTGGCGGCTGATCTGGGGATGTCCCCAGCCGAGCTTCGTCGACGCCAGCTGGTGGAGGAACACTCGCGGACCGTCAACTGGCTGCGGATCACCAGCTGCGGCCTGCGTGAGTGCCTGGACCGGGTGGTCGAGGCGAGTGATTTCGAACGCAAGCGAGGAAAGCTGCCGCCCGGGCGTGGCGTCGGGCTCGCCTGCTCGGCGTTTGTGTCGGGGTCTGCCGAGGCCATTTACCGGAACGACGGCCCGCACACATCGGTGCGGATCGACGTCGACCGCGCCGGCGGCGTCACGGCGTTCTGCGGGGAGCACGACATCGGCCAGGGCTCCGACACAATCCTGGCGACATGCGTGGCGGAGGTGCTCGGGCTCTGGCCGGAAGACATACGGCTGGTTACCGCCGATACCGACCTGACGCCGGTGGGCCTCGGCAGCTACTCCTCGCGAGTGACGTTCATGATGGGCAACGCTGCGATCGCGGCGGCCACAAAGGTACGGGAGGTCCTGTTCCGCGCCGCCGCGCTCAAGCTCGGAACCGAGCCAGGATCGCTGGTGGCTGCCGATGGCACGATCGCAGCTGGCGAGGCGACGATCTCGGTTGCGGAAGCCGCGGCCGAAGCCGAGGCCAGGTGGGGCCCGATTAGCGAGACCGGCTCCTACACGCCGCCCGATCTCGCGGGCCCCTACCGTGGCTCCGGCGTTGGCCCGTCACCCGCCTACTCGTATTCGGCATGCGTGGTTGAGGTGGAGGTCGATCTGGAGACCGGGATCCTCGCTGTGGACCAGGTATGGGTGGCGCACGACGGCGGGCGGGTAGTGAACCCGGTCCTGGCGGAAGGACAGATCGAAGGCTCGGTTTACATGGGCCTCGGCGAAGCGCTGCTGGAGGAGCAGGCGTTCCGGAAGCCGGGGCTGCATCGTGGTCCTTCGCTGCTGGACTACAAGTCGTCGACAACGCTCGAGATGCCTCCGGTCAAGGTGATCACGGTCGAGGCGATCGATCCCGAGGGACCGTTCGGCGCGAAGGAGGCGGGGCAGGGACCGCTCCTGCCGGTCCCGCCGGCTGTCTGCAACGCGATCTACGACGCGGTGAACGTGCGGATCGACGAAGTCCCCGTCACGCCCCAGAAGATCCTCCGGGCGCTCGAGCGGCACAGGACCGTAGATGAGCCGAGAGTCGGTCCGGGCCCGGTCCCAGAGGGGCCATTCCGCACGGCTATCCGAGTGGAGCCGCCCCCAGACGCCCCGACGCTGCGTTCGATCCTCGGCCCGGCGCTGATCGCCGCCAAGGAGGCGTGATGCTTCGGCTACCCCCGTTCGAGTACCTCAAGCCGCGCACCGTGCGGGAGGCGGCCGAGATGCTGGCGGCCCATGGCGAAGGCATGGCCATGGCAGGCGGGAGCGACGTGCTCCCGAAGATGAAGCGGCGGCAGATCGAACCCACCCATCTGGTCGGTCTGCGTGGGCTGCCCGAACTCGCAGGAATCTCCTCCGAGCCCGACGGCAGCCTGCGTATCGGCGCCGGCGAGACGCTGGCGACGATTTGCGCCAATCCCGACGTCGCCAGGTCGGCGCCCGCCCTCGCCGCCGCGGCCCGGTCGGTGTCCACGCCGCAGCTTCGGGCCTCCGGGACGCTCGGCGGCAACGTCCTCGTCGATACGCGGTGCAACTACTACGACCAGACCTACGAGTGGCGTCGCGCCCTGGGCTTCTGCTTCAAGAAGGACGGCGACTGGTGCCCGGTGGCTCCGGGCGGGCACCGCTGCTGGTCCGTCTCATCCTCTGACACCGTCCCTGTCCTGATCGCGCTCGCGGCCAGCGTGACGCTGACCAGCCCCACCGGATCGCGGACACTGCGACTCGAGGACCTGTACCAGGACGATGGGCTGGTGCCGGTACGCAAAGAGCATGAGGAGATCCTGACTTCGATCCTCATCCCAGCTGCCGACGGGCTCCGGGCCAGCTACTGGAAACTGCGCCGCCGCGAGTCGTTCGACTTCCCGATCCTCGGCGTTGCCGCCGCCCTTGACCTACGAGACGGCGTCGTCGCCCGCGCCCGGATTGTCCTGGGCGCCATGGCCTCGCACCCCATCAGGGCCACCGCCGCCGAGGACCTGCTTACCGGCAAGCCGCTCAGTGAGGAGACCATCGAGGAGGCGGCGAAGATCGCGAGCCATCCCGCTAGGCCGCTGGACAACACCGATCTCGAGCACTACTGGCGCAAGAGGATGAGCCGTGTGTACGTTCGCCGGGTCCTGCAGGAGTTGGCTGGTTCCGGATCGAACCTCTCCTGAGCAAGGCAGTGAACCTGGCCGTTCTCTCGTGATCAAGGTTCGGAAAATACCTCTTCTAACTGCGCCCCCAGCAGTGCCTGAGCGCGCGACATAGTTCGCACCTGTCTCGCGACATAGTTCACACCTGGATGCGTGGGGGTGTGCGATGTCGCTGGCCCGGCTGGTTGTCGCTGCGGTGGTGGTGGAGGGACGCAGCAAGAGCGAGGTAGCCCGCGAGTACCGGGTGTCGCGGCGCTGGGTGCAGAAGTTAACCGCCCGCTATCAGGCCGAGGGCGAGGCCGGGCTGGAGCCCCGGTCCAGACGCCCGCATTCCAGCCCGCACCAGGTCGGCCCGGAGCTGGAGGAACAGATCGTGGAGCTCCGCAAGGGCCTGACTGGCGAGGGACTGGACGCCGGCGCGGAGACGATCGCCTTCCACCTGGCCCAGCGGCACGGCAGCGCGCCGGCGACCTCCACGATCTGGCGGATCCTGACCCGCCGCGGGTTTGTCATCCCGCAGCCGCGCAAGCGGCCCCGCAGCTCCTACGTCCGCTTCCAGGCCGACCAGCCCAACGAACGGTGGCAGCTGGATGTCACGCACTGGCCGCTCGCCGACGGCACCGTAGCCGAGATCCTCAACATCATCGACGACCACTCCCGGCTGCTGACCGCCTCCGCGGCCCGCCTCACCTTCAAGGCCGCGGACGTGGTCACCGTGTTCCGGGCCGCCGCCGCAGCTCACGGCCTGCCCGCCTCGATGCTGTCCGACAACGGCGCGGTATTCACCGGCACGCCCCGCGGACACGGCCGCGTCGCCCTGGAGATCGAGCTGGCTGCCCTCCGCATCAGCTTCCGCCACTCCCGCGCCTACCACCCGCAGACCTGCGGCAAGGTCGAGCGCTACCACCAGACCCTCAAGAAATGGCTCGCCCGCCAGCCCCCAGCCGCCACCCTCGCCATCCTGCAGGCCCAGCTGGACTGGTTCACCGGCTACTACAACACCCAGCGCCCGCACCGCGCCCTGAACCGGGCCACCCCCGCCACCGCATTCGCCGCTCGCCCCAAGCAAGCCCCCGCCGGACTCACACCCGCCACCCACTACCGCATCCGCCACGACCGCATCGACGACACCGGCGTGATCACCATCCGCTACAGCAGCCGCCTCTACCACATCGGCATCGGCCGCCGCCACGCCCGCACCCACGTCCTCGCGCTCATCGCCGACCTGAACATCCGCATCATCAACCGCGACACCGGAGAACTGCTACGCGAACTGACCCTCAACCCCGCAAAGGACTACCAGCCCCAGCCCCCAAAGCGGAACGATGTCCCGAGACACACGTGAACGGTGTCCCGAGACATCACAAAGTGCCCCGGGTGGGATTCGAACCCACACTGTACGGCTTTTGAGACCGCTCCCTGCTGCCGGTTGGGGTACCGGGGCGTGCGCCTCGACGCGCAGGCGCTGAGCGCCAATGTACCGGGCTTTAGGTACTCTTCGCTCGTGACCAAGACGCCCTTCAAAGTCGTGATCGCCGAGGACGAGGCGCTGATCAGGCTCGATCTGCGCGAGATGCTCGAGGAGGAAGGCTACGTCGTAGCCGGTGAGGCCGGGGACGGCGAGACCGCGATCAAGCTGGCCGCCGAGCTCAGTCCTGACCTGGTCATCCTCGACGTCAAGATGCCCGGCCTGGACGGCATCTCGGTCGCCGAGCGCATCACGGAAAGCCAGCTGGCGCCGGTCATCATCTTGACCGCGTTCTCGCAGCGCGACCTCGTACAGCGGGCCAGCGAGGCTGGGGCGATGGCGTACCTGATCAAGCCGTTCACCAAGGCCGACCTAGTCCCGGCCATCGAGGTCGCGGCGAGCCGGTTCGCCGAAATTGCGGCGCTGAACGCCGAGGCTGCCAGCCTGCGCGACCGCCTTGAGGTACGCAAGCTGCTCGACCGCGCCAAGGGGGCGCTGCAGGACCGCCGCGGCATGACCGAGGCCCAGGCTTTCCGGTGGATCCAGAAGACGTCGATGGACCGGCGGCAGACGATGCGCGCGGTGGCCGAGGAAGTGCTGGCCGAGGCGACAGCGACCGAGACGCAGGCTCAGCCTGAGGCCGACTCGTCCGGCGCCTAGCCTGCATGGTGCCGGGTCAGGCAGACCTCGGAGGCAAGCCGACGGGGCCGGCCACCCGACCCCCGTTGTGACCGGCGCCCGTCGCTTGCGGCCGCCGAAGCCGGATGCGGTCGACGGTCATCTGAGCTAGTTGACCTTTGGTGCCATGTCAGCCTTCCCCGGGCCGGCACGTTCTCTACTCGGTCTCGCTCGCTCGTTCTACCAACGTTAGCGACGGGTGGCGGCGGCGCGCAAAGACACCGCAATTCCATGGGCTGAATGACGGAAACCTCACCTCGGCGGCACCGCGCCATCCTGGCATTGCAGGTGGTTCCGGCCGTTAGCGACCGGGCGCCCGGCCGCCACTGACCCGAACCGTCACGGCTGACGGGTCACGCCGGGCTGGGACTGGCAGGGCCGCCCGGGACGGCGTCGCGGTGCAGGCAGCTCAGCCGGGCCGTGCACAGCCGCTTGCCGTCGTCGTCGGTGATCACGACGTCGAAAGTCGACAGGGTGCGACCGCCGTGCACGAGCGTCGCAACGCCGGTAACCAGGCCGGTCGTCGCGGCCCTGTGGTGGCTCGCGTTGATCTCGATGCCGATTGTGACCCGGCCGGGACCCGCCTGCAGGGCCGAACCGAGCGAGCCGAGCGTCTCGGCCAGCACGCAGGATGCCCCGCCGTGCAGCAGACCGTACGGCTGGGTGTTGCCGTCGACCGGCATGGTCCCGACGACGCGCTCGCGCGACGCGGACACGATCCTGATGCCCATCCGCCCGGTCAGGGCCTGATTGCCCGGGTCGTTGAACATCGCGATGATCTCCTGCTCACGCTCGGACGACACCGGCGCCGAAGTGTCCACGTGTCCTTCCTTAAGGTGCGTCAGTTTGGTTGGCTCCGGCCAGCGTAGAGTCCGGCGCGGACCTAGCCCGCGGTCGGCCGCGAACCGGCGCCGCAGTGTCAGAGCCGAGCACTAAACTCCGGGTGTGGCAACCAAGGACGGCGCACCAGGTCAGGAGCAGGCGGGCAGCGCGCGCCGGGGGCGACTGCTGCTCCTCGACGGGCACTCGCTCGCCTACCGCGCGTTCTTTGCCCTGCCCCCGGAGAACTTCGCCACTACGACCGGCCAGCCGACGAACGCCGTCTACGGCTTCACGTCCATGCTCATCAACGTGCTGCGTGACGAGCAGCCGACGCACGTCGCGGTGGCGTTCGACCGGGGCGAGCCGACATTCCGGCACGAGCGGTACGTCGAGTACAAGGCCACCCGTAAGGAGACGCCGGCCGACTTCCGCAGTCAGCTGAGCCTGATTTTCGAGGTGCTCGACGTGCTCGGCATCTCCAGGCTTTCGGTGCCAGGCTTCGAGGCCGACGACCTGATCGCCACGCTGTCCACCCAGGCCGCCGGCGACATGGACGTGCTGATCGTGACCGGCGACCGCGACGTCCTCCAGCTGGTGACCGACCAGGTCACGGTGCTGTACACCATGCGCGGCATCAGCGAGATGGCTAGGTTCACCCCGGCGGCGGTGGAGGCAAAGTACGGGCTCACCCCGGCCCAGTATCCCGACTTCGCGGCCCTCCGCGGTGACCCGAGCGACAACCTGCCCGGCATCCCCGGCGTTGGGGAAAAGACCGCCACCCGGTGGATCGCCGAGTACGGCTCGCTCGCGGCGCTGGTCGACCGGGTCGACGAGGTCAAGGGCAAGGCCGGGGACGCGCTGCGCGAGCATCTGGCCGACGTGCTGCGCAACAGCGAGCTGACCCGGCTGGTCCGCGACGTGTCGCTCGACGTCCGCCCGGCGGACCTGCGACCGGTGCCCTGGCATCGGGAGCAGATCCACCAGCTGTTCGACACGCTGCAGTTCCGCGTGCTGCGCGACCGGCTGTACGCCACCCTGCCCAACGGCATCGGCGCGGCCGCTGCTGCCGCAGCGAAGACGACCGCGTTCGACGTGGCGGCAGTCCTGGTCGGGCCGGACGAGCTGGCCGACTGGCTGGAGGGCAACGAGGCTGGCCCTGGCCGGTCCGGCCTCGCCGTGAGCGGCAGCTGGGGCCGGGGGACCGGCAACCTCACCGGGCTAGCCATCGCGGCACCAGCCGGAGCGGCCGCGTTTGTCGACCCGACGGCCCTGACCGAGGCCGACGAGAAGTCCCTCGCAGCCTGGCTCGCCGACCCGGACCGGCCCAAGGCGCTGCACGACGAGAAGGGCCCCCTGCACGCGCTCGCCGCGCGCGGGTTCGAGCTCACGGGCGTCACCAGCGACACAGCCCTCGCGGCGTACCTGGCGCTGCCCGGCCAGCGTTCCTTCGACCTGGCCGACCTCGCGCTGCGTTACCTGAACCGGGAGCTGCGCGATGCCGAGCCCGCATCGGGACAGCTGACGCTGGACACCGACGCCGCAGAGGCGGCCACGGCGCTGGCGGAGCGGGCGCAGGCCACCGCCGAGCTGGCTGACGCGCTGGACCGGGACCTGGCCGAGCGTGGCGCGACGAGGCTGTTGGCCGAGGTGGAGCTGCCGCTGGTGCGGGTGCTCGCCGAGATGGAGCGGGCCGGTATCGCGGCCGACACCATGCACTTCGCCGCCATGTCGGCGAGCCTCGGCGGCGATGTGAAGGCGGCCGAGCAGGCGGCGTTCGCCGCGGTCGGGCACGAATTCAACCTGGGCTCACCCAAGCAGCTGCAGGAGGTCTTGTTCACCGAGTTGCGGCTGCCCAAGACCAAGCGCATCAAGACGGGCTACACCACCGACTCCGAGGCGCTCACGAGCCTGCTGGTCCAGACCGGGCACCCAGTGCTCGAGCACCTGCTCCGGCACCGGGACGTGGCCAGGCTCAAGAGCGTCGTGGATTCGCTGATCCCCATGGCCGACGCCGACGGCCGCATCCACACCACCTACAACCAGATGATCGCGGCCACGGGCCGGCTGTCCTCGACGGACCCGAACCTGCAGAACATCCCCATCAGGACTGAGGAGGGCCGGCGCATCAGGCAGGGCTTCGTCGTGGGCCCGGATTATGAGTACCTGCTGACCGCCGATTACAGCCAGATCGAGCTGCGGATCATGGCACACCTGTCGGCCGACCAGGCGCTCGCGGAGGCGTTCTCCTCCGGGCACGACTTCCACGCCGCGACCGCGGGCCGCGTCTTCGGCCTGGCACCCGAGCAGGTAACCGGCGAGCTCCGGAGCAAGGTCAAGGCCATGAACTACGGCCTGGCCTACGGCTTGTCGGCCTACGGACTGTCTCAGCAGCTGCGGGTGACTCCCGAGGAGGCCCGCGGCTACATGGAGGAGTACTTCGAGCAGTTCGGCGGGGTCCGCGACTACCTGCGCAACGTGGTGGCCAGGGCCCGGATGGACGGTTACACCGAGACCATGCTGGGCCGCCGCCGCTACCTGCCCGACCTGACTTCAGACAACCGCCAGCGCCGCGAGATGGCCGAGCGGATGGCGCTCAACGCGCCCATCCAGGGCTCGGCCGCCGACATCATCAAGGTCGCCATGCTTACCGCGCACGACGAGCTGCAGGCGGCCGGCCTGCGGTCCCGGATGCTGCTCCAAGTGCACGACGAGCTGCTGTTCGAGGTGGCACCGGGGGAGCTGGAGGCGGTCAAGCAGCTGGTGCGCGTCGCCATGGGCGGCGCGGCGGAACTGACGGTGCCGCTCGAGGTTTCCATGGGCTGGGGACGCAGCTGGGCTGACGCGGCGCACTGAGCCCGGCTCGTGCCGCTCCCGCCTTCGGGCCGATAGCCCGAATGGGATGGTTGTCAGGTGGAGCTGCGGACAGCCGGGCTGGACGGGCCGGTCGAGGTCATCAGGGACGGCCTGGGCGTGCCGCACTGCCGGGCGGTGAGCGAGCACGACGCGTTCTTCGCCCAGGGCTTCGTGCACGCCGCCGACCGGCTGTGGCAACTGGAATATGACCGGCGCCGGGGCCTCGGCCGGTCCGCCGAGTACGTCGGCCCCGCTGGCGTGGTTGGCGACTCGCTCTGTCGGCGGCTGGACCTGGCGGCGGGTGCGCGCCGCGACGTGGGGGCGCTGTCGGCCGGAGCGCGGGACATGCTGATGGCGTACGCGGCGGGCGTCAACGCGTGGCTCGTGACGCTCGGGCGCGAGCCGGGCTCGCTGCCACCCGAATTTGCCGACGTCGCCCTGCCGCTGCAGCCGTGGGAGCCGTGGCACAGCCTGCTGGTGTACAGGGTCAGGCACGTCACCATGGGATCAGCCGGCCCCAAGCTGTGGCGCGCGGTCGTCGGCGCGGCGCTCGGTCCGGCCGCGGCCGCCGCGATGGTCACTGCCGGGTCCGGCGGGCAGGTCGCGTGCGTGCCGCCTGGCGAGCGCTGCGACGGGCCAGTGCCGTGCTGGGCCGCCCTTGACGACGGCGGCAGCAACAACTGGGCGCTGGCCGGGAGCCGCACCGCGTCAGGCCTGCCGCTACTCGCGGGTGACCCGCACCGGCGGCTGGAGATGCCGAACGTGTATGTCCAGGGGCACGTGGCCTGTCCGGACTGGGATGTGCTGGGCCTGGCCATTCCCGGCGTCCCCGGCTTCCCGCACTTCGGGCACAACGACCGGGTCGCGTGGTGCATCACCCACGCGATGGCTGACGACCAGGACCTGTACCGGTTCGATGTGCCGCCGGTCGGCGGGGGCGGTCGGCCGCGCACCGAGCTCGTCGCCGTGCGCGGCGGCGACCCCGTCGCGGTCGAGATCCGTGGCAGCGACCGCGGGCCGCTGGTCGCCGACGAGCTCGCGCTCGCGTGGACCGCCGCGGCGCCCAACAGGGGCTTCGACGCGCTGCCGGCGATGCTGCGCGCACGGTCGGTCGACGGGCTGTTCGAGACCATGCGGTCGTGGGTCGAGCCCGCCAACAACCTGCTCGCGGCTGACCGCGACGGCGGCATCGGCTACCTCACGAGGGGGCGGATCCCGATCCGGGCCCGGCTGGGCGCTGCGTGGGCGCCGGTGCCGGCCGACGACCGGTCCTACGGCTGGCGCGGCTTCGTGGCCTTCGCCGACATGCCCAGGCTGCAGGATCCGGACGGCGGGTTCCTGTTCAGCGCCAACAACCGGATCCTCGCCGCGGACGACGGACCGTACCTCGGCCTCGACATAGCCGCGCCGTGGCGGGCGACCCGGATTGCCGACACCGTCTCGGCGCTGTCCGGCGCCACCGTGGCCGACATGGCCGCCCTGCACCGCGACCTGGTGTCGCTGCCCGCCAGGCGGATCAGCCGGCTGCTCGGTGACTGGGCGCCGCTGGCCGGCTGGGACGGCCGGCTGACGGCCGACTCCACCGCCGCCGCCGCCTATTCCGTGCTGCGCCGGGAACTCGGACGGCTGGTGCTCGAGCGCTCCGGCCTGGCTGCCGTCGTTGAGCACCCGTGGAACCGGCTGCTGCCGGGGGCGCGGCCCGAGTCGGTGGTCTGGCGGGTCGCGGGCGACCACCTGGAGGCGGGCGACGAGTCGCTGCTCGGCGGCTGGTCCTGGCACCGCGCGCTGACCGAGGCCGTGCGCCGGGCTGAGCGCGCGTGGGGCGGCGAGCCGTGGGGGCAGCTGCACGCTACTCGGCAGCGTCATCCGCTCGGACGGGCCGAGCTCGATCCGCCGTCGGTGCCCTACGGCGGCGACATGGACACGGTGCAAGCTAGTTCGTATTTCCCGTTCGAGAGCCTGCACACCGCGTCGGGCTCGGTCGCCCGCTACGCATTCGACGTCGCTGACTGGGATCGCTCTGGCTGGGTGGTCCCGCTCGGGTCGGACGGGCAGCCGGGCAGCCGGCACGCGTATGACCAGCAGCAGGCCTGGCGTACCGGCCAGCTGCTCCCCGCGCCGTACTCCCGTCGGGCGGTGCAGGCGGCTGCGGAGGAGCAGGAGAGGCTGCTGCCTGGCTAGCCGCGGCTGGCCGCAGGAGTGAGCCGCTTCGCCGTCAGGGAACGGTGTTGACCCGGCGCGATAGTCGGCCTACGGTCGGTGGCCGTGCCGAAATGGACGATCGAAGAGTGGCGGCTGCGGGAGGAGCCCGACGAGCTGCTTGCTGAGCTCCACGCGGCCCGCGCGCCGCTGCATGCGGAAGCGACGCCCGACGACCCGAGACGCCCGGTGGCGGCTGAGATCGTCGCGGCCCGAAGCCTGCCGGCGACCGAGGACGGAGTGCGGTTGGTCGCGCGCGACTCCGCGGGAGCCATCGCCGGGTATGCGTGGTGCGGCTGGGAGCAGCTGACTGGCTGGGACCACGTCCTGACGGCCGATGTCGCAGTACTGCCGGACCAGCGGGGGTGCGGACTCGGGCGGCTGCTGCTCGACCGCTCGGCTAGGATCGCCGAACGCCGCGGGCTTCGCCTGGTGATGGGCCGGAGCCGGGGGAACGTCCCCTCGGGCGCCGCGTTCGCGCAGCGATTCGGCGCTGAGGTGGCCCTGGTGGCCCAGGAGAACCGGCAAGACCTGCGGAGCGTTAACCGGGGCCTGGTGGACCGGTGGATCGCCGACGGTCCGGTCCGGGCGCCCGGTTACAAACTCCTGTTCGTCCCTGGCCGCACGCCGCCCGACCTGACCGACCGGGTCGCAGCGGTCTTCAACGTGATGAACAACGCACCGCGCGAGAACATGGACGTCACTGACACACTGGTCACGCCGGACCTGGTCCGCACCTACGAGGACGCCATCGTGGCCGCGGGCGACGAGATGTGGGCGTACTACGCCGTCGAGCAGTCCTCCGGCCGGTTCGTCGGTCTCACCAACATCACGATGCGACACGGAGAATCAGACCGGGTGCACGTCGGCGATACCGGCGTCGAGTCGGCGCACCGCGGCCACGCCCTGGGGAAGTGGCTCAAAGCGGAGATGACCCGGCGCCTGCTGGCCGAGCAGCCGGACGTGCACTGGGTGATCACCAGCAATGCGGGCAGCAACGACGCCATGCTAGGGATCAACGCGCAGTTGGGCTTCCGCACAACCGCCGTATTCACGACGTGGCAGGTCCCCACTGATCAGCTTCTAGCCCGGCTGGCCGCCGCGCCACCGGACGCTGACCGTTGCTGACGGTAAAATACCTCGTCAGGCTGGGAGCGCGCCGCCGGACGCAGTCGTGGCCTGGCGCTGTGGTGGCATCGGAGCGGGCCCGATTGACCGGCCGGCTGGGCTCTCATATGCTTGACGCTGCACTGTGTTCAGGTGCAGTCCGCCAATGGTCAGGCAGCCCGCGGGGCGGTCTCGCTAGAGGTCGCGGTTGGTTATGCCGACTCGGCATGTCACCTCAAAGCATGACTTTCCTTTGTCGGACCCGCCACGCACGGTACTGTCCTGCAACTCAAATCTGTCCGTATCCGGAGTCCACCAACACATGACGAGTAGCACAGAGGCCACCTCGACCCCCAAGGTAGCGGTCAACGACATCGGTTCCGAGGAGGCCTTCCTCGCCGCGATCGACGAGACCATCAAGTACTTCAACGACGGCGACATTGTCGAGGGCACTGTCGTTAAGGTCGATCGAGACGAGGTTCTGCTCGATATCGGCTACAAGACCGAGGGCGTAATCCCGTCCAGGGAACTGTCCATCAAGCACGATGTCGACCCCCACGAGGTCGTGAAGACCGGCGAGCACATCGAGGCCCTGGTCCTGCAGAAGGAGGACAAGGAAGGCCGACTGATCCTGTCCAAGAAGCGGGCTCAGTACGAGCGCGCGTGGGGCACGATCGAGAAGATCAAGGAGGAGGACGGCGTCGTCACCGGCACCGTCATCGAGGTCGTCAAGGGCGGCCTGATCCTCGACATCGGCCTGCGCGGCTTCCTGCCCGCCTCACTGGTTGAGATGCGGCGGGTGCGCGATCTGCAGCCTTACGTGGGCAAGGAGATCGAGGCCAAGATCATCGAGCTGGACCGGAACCGCAACAACGTGGTGCTGTCCCGCCGTGCCTGGCTGGAGCAGACCCAGTCTGAGGTGCGGCAGAACTTCCTGAACACCCTGCAGAAGGGGCAGATCCGCAAGGGCGTCGTCTCGTCGATCGTCAACTTCGGCGCTTTCGTCGACCTGGGCGGCGTGGACGGGCTGGTACACGTCTCCGAGCTGTCCTGGAAGCACATAGACCACCCCGGCGAGGTCGTCGAGGTCGGCCAGGAGGTCACCGTCGAGGTGCTCGACGTCGACATGGACCGGGAACGGGTCTCGCTGTCGCTGAAGTCGACGCAGGAAGACCCCTGGCAGCAGTTCGCCCGGACCCACCAGATCGGGCAGGTCGTGCCGGGCCGAGTCACCAAGCTCGTGCCGTTCGGCGCGTTCGTCCGGGTCGAGGAGGGCATCGAAGGCCTGGTGCACATCTCCGAGCTGGCCGACCGTCACGTCGAGATACCCGAGCAGGTCGTCCAGGTCGGTGACGAGATCTTCGTCAAGATCATCGATATCGACCTCGACCGGCGGCGCATCAGCCTGTCCCTCAAGCAGGCCAACGAGGGCGCGACCGGCGAGGTGTCCAGCGAGGACTTCGACCCGACCCTCTACGGCATGCCAGCTGCCTATGACGAGCAGGGCAACTACCTCTACCCCGAGGGCTTCGACCCCGAGACGCAGGAGTGGATGGAGGGCTTCGAGAGCCAGCGGGAGGAGTGGGAGCGGCAGTACGCCGAGGCCCGCGCCCGGTACGAGGCGCACCAGCAGCAGGTGGCCGAGGCGCGCACCAAGGCCGAGTCCACCGGCGGCCAGGAGGGCGAGGAGCCGGCCAGTCATGAGCACCGCAGCGACGGTGACGGCGACCGGGGCGGCACGCTGGCCTCGGACGAGGCTCTCGCGGCCCTGCGCGAGAAGCTCTCCGGCGGCCAGAACTGACGACGCGCGCGCAGCCAGGTCGCGGTGGCGGTCGCACCGCCTCCTGGCAAGCGCGGCGCCCGGCATCGCGAACGGCCCCTAGGACGCGCACGCCGACATGCTCCGGGTAGGCCTGACCGGCGGGATCGGATCCGGCAAGAGCGAGGTGTCGCGGCGGCTTGCCGCCCAGGGCGCCGTGATCATCGACGCGGAC
>JASHSZ010000096.1 GCA_030040815.1 Streptosporangiaceae bacterium | reverse complement strand
TGACCGAGGTCGTGCAAGACGCCTGGCTGTGCCGCGCGTCGGCCAAGAGGGCTGCAACCTGGCTCAGCGCGCACGGCGGGTAACAAGCACCCGCCCGCTAATTGCCGCAGTGATACCGAGCCTTGAGGATCTTCGCCTCGTTGTCATCGGCGCGGTAGGCCAGAAGCTCGTAACAAGCGGCCCAGGGCAGACCGCCGTGGGAAAGTGAGGCATGCCCAGGACTGCAGCGGCCAAGGGCCGTCCCGTACCCCGACCCTTCGAGTTCCACTGGGGGAAGGGCCAGATCACCGAAGAGGCTTCCTTCACCGGCAAGCACACCGAGCCTGCCATCCAGTTGCTCGAGTACGAGGGCGGCGGACAGGGGATTCGGTTCTGCTACTACAGCCTCGACGGGCGGTTCCAGCGCAGTCCGATGATGATCGACAGCGAGGATTCACTGGAGGGCCTCCAGGCGGCGCTCAGGTCGACGCCGAAGCTCCGGGCCCTGATCAAGAAGCTCGCGAGCTGAGATCGGCGCGCTGGCGCGCGTGCTGAACCGCAGCAGCATCGGCTCCTAACGAACAACCCGCCGGCCCAAGTGGTGTGCCTTGTCAGCCTCGCCCGCCCCGAAGAGTCCTGACGTGCAGGAGCGGAATAATGGAGCCGTGACAAGCGGGCTAGTCCGGTGTGGACACTGTGGCCAGGCGAACCACGTGCCGGCTGCGGCGGCCGGGACGCCGCGCTGTGGCAAGTGCCACCAGCCGCTGCCGTGGATCGCCGACGCCGACGATTCAACCTTCGCTGAGGTCGCTGAGGCCGCCAAGGTTCCCGTGATCGTTGACTTGTGGGCGCCGTGGTGCGGGCCTTGCCGAATGGTCAGCCCCGCGCTTGAACAGCTCGCCAGCGACCTGGCCGGCCAGGTGAAGCTCGTCAAGGTGAACGTCGAGGTCTCACCGCAGATCTCGCAGCGCTTCGAGGCCCAGGCCATCCCTACCCTGCTGGTGCTGCGCGGCGGACAGGTAGCAGCCCGGCAGACAGGCGCAGCCCCCCTGCCTGCGCTGCGAGCCTGGGTCGACGATGCGCTCCGGCATTGATTCAAGACCGCAGTGCCAGCTCGACCGCCTCCAGCCTGGACAGCGCGGCGCCCTGCTGGTAGGCGAAGTCGAATCGCGCGTCGCCGAGCAGCTCACGGATCTTGCCCTGATCGGCCACGCGCAGTCCTTCTTCGATCGGCTGCCAGCTGATGCTGCCGTCGGCGATGGCATACCCGATCCGGACGTCGGCCGCGCCATGCAGCCGAGCGGCCTTCGGCAGGTCCCCCTGCCACGCCGCGCAGCACGCGGCGCCGAACAAGACCTGACACACGTCGAGCCGGATGCCGCTGCGCCGCGCGACCTGCAGGCACCTGCGCACCAAAGGCAACGCCTCGCTGTGCCGGTCCTCGAGGAGCAGCAAGATGACCAGATCCTGGCGGAAGCGATACAGGTAGAACTCGTCGCCGAGGCCTTCGGCGGCGACGATAGCCGCTTCCAGGTGACGCCGAGCGTCCTCGACCCCGCCCTCGGCGATATCCAGGACGTACAGTCTGTGCAGCTCGTCGGCGGCCAGTAGTTCGTCACCCGACTGGCGGAAGCAATCCAGGGCCTCGGCCCGCAGCCTGCGGTTCGCCTCGGCAGACGGTTCTACCAGGGCCAGGCATCTGAGCATCTCGCCGAGCAGCTGGCGATCGCCTGTCGTTCGGGCGATGTCGATTGCCCGCTGGGCCAGCTCCCTGACCCGATCCATGTCGCCGTCAACGAAGACCAGCTCGCTGAGCAGACCAAGCGCCCGCGCCTCGAGCGTGGGCTCGTTCATGATCTCCGCCATAGCGAGGCCACGCTCGGCGTAGATCCGGGCTGCCGCCCGGTCAGCCGGATCCGCCTGGCGCAAGATCCCCAGCAGCCGACACGTGGTGAGCTGCGCCCTGGCGGCCAGCACGGTCACGCCCGAGTCGTCAGCCTCCACAGCCGCGCGCAGGTAGCTCAGTACGTCCGGCAGTGCCCGACTCACCGCGAAGCGCTGCAGCGACGTCCCGAGCCTGAGCACGTCGCTCGTCCGGCCCTGCCCGGCTAGCTGGGCAAACGCGGCACGCAGGTTCTCCCACTCGGCATCGAGCTGGCGTAGCCAGTAGCCTTGATTGCGCCTGGTGAGCGCCGGGCCCGCCTCCTCTGCGAGGTGCAGGTAGTACTCGGCATGCCGGTCCCTGATCGCCGTCAGCTCGTCCTCGGCGACCGACTTGAACAGCTCCTGCGCCGCGTACTGCCGTACCGTCTCGAGCAGCCGATAGCGCACCGATTCGGCGGTACGCTCGGCCAGCACGAGGCTCTTGTCCACGAGCGACCCGAGCAGATCCAATACGTCGACGGCGTCGATCCCGCCTGCGGCGCAGATCGCCTCCGCGGCCTCGAGCTCGAATCCGCCGGCGAAGACCGAGAGCCGCCGCATGGTCTCCCGCTCGGCCTGACTCAGCAGGTCGAAAGACCAGTCGACGGTCGCCTGCAGAGTTTGCTGACGCGGCAAGGCGTTGCGATTCCCGCCGGTCAGCAGCCGGAAGCGCTGGTCCAGCCGGTCACTCAGGTGCCGCAGCGACATCGACGACAGACGTGCCGCGGCGAGCTCGAGGGCGAGCGGAATGCCATCAAGGCGGCGGCAGATCGTCGCCACGACCGGGGCCGCGGCGTCATCCAGGGCGAACCCTGGCTCGTGCGCCCTAGCCCGCTCGACGAACAGCTTCACCGAGTCGGAGCTGGAGAGGTCGGCCGCAGAGACCGCGTCCTTCGGCGGCAGCGACATTGACGGAACCCTGTATACGCGCTCGCCCTCGATGCCCAGCGGCTCGCGTGAGGTGGCCAGGAACCGGATCCGCGGGCAGTACCGGATGAGCTGCTCGCACAGCCGCGCCGCGTCCTCGATCACATGCTCGCAGTTGTCCAGCAAGATCACGGCGTCCTGACCGACCAGCACCTCGGCGACCGAGGCGAGCACATCGGGCCGCGACTGGTCAGGCAGCTTCAGCGCCGCCGCCAGCGCCCCTGGCACCTGGCCCCCATCCGTTACCGGAGCCAGGTCAGCGAACCAAACACCATCCACTGCCGAGTCCAGCAGCTCGACCGCTGCCTGCAGAGCCAGCCGTGTCTTGCCGCTCCCCCCGGAGCCGGTCAGCGTGATCAGGCGGGCCGCCCCGGCGAGAGCCAGCACCTCCGCTAGCTCTCGCTCGCGGCCGATGAACGCGCTCAACTGGCCAGGCAGGTTATTCGGCAAATCGGGGTTGTCGAGCGAGGTCAGTGCCGGGAAGCTGGCCGGAAGGAAGTCCGCCTCGAGCTGGAACACCTGCTCTGGCCGGCCGAGGTCCTTGAGCCGGTGGGTACCGAGGTCACGCAGCGTCACGCCTGCCGGAAGGCTCTGCCACAGCAGTTCCGCTGTCGCGCCGGACAGCAGAACCTGACCGCCGTGCGCCGCAGACTCCAGCCGCGCCACCCGGTTGACCGCGGGACCGAAGTAGTCGTTGTCGCGCTCCTCGCATGCGCCCGTGTGCAAGCCCATCCGTACCAAGATCGGGTGCTTCGTGGGCCAGTCTTGCCCGACGAGCGCCCGCTGAGCCGCGATAGCTGCGTCCAGGGCAGCCTCGGCAGTCGCAAACGCCGCGTTGAACGCGTCTCCGACGGTCTTAAACACGTACCCGCCGGCCAGCTCGATGGCGGTGCGCAGGATCTCGTCGTGCCGTCGCAACCCGCGGGTCATCGCCTCCGGCTCGGCGTCCCAGAGCCTTGTCGATCCCTCGATGTCAGTGAACAGCAGAGTCACCGTGCCGGTCGGGATCTGAGCCGGTCTTCGCACGCCTAAACCATACGGGCAGCTGCCGGGCGGGCCGCCGACCCGGCGCTTGCTCGCCGCGCACCCCGGTCACACCCTCATCATTTGACCATCCGACCCCGGTCAGCCTCAGCTGACCACCTGAAGCCCGAGGCGGGATCTGCAGTCCCAGCGTCCAGCGCGAAGTCCGCTCTGGCACCGTCCGGCCAGAGTCAGCCGCGGATGTAGACCGGGGTGCCCGGAGTCGGCACCATCGTGTAGAAGAACTGGGCGATGTCCATCGGGATGCGCACGCAGCCGTGCGACACCGGCTGCAGCGGCACGTCGGTGTCGCCATGGATCGCAAAGGCGGTGTCGATGAAGAACACCGGGTTGTACATCTCGCCGA
>JASHSZ010000095.1 GCA_030040815.1 Streptosporangiaceae bacterium | reverse complement strand
AACTCCTGGCTGTTCTCGCACTTGAACTTCAGCCAGTCCCGGCTGCGGCCCGACCGATACGGCGAGTCGGCGCGCTTGACGACCAGCCCCTCCCAGCCGCGCGAGCATGCCTGCTCCCAGTAGGCCCGGCTGCCCGCGCTGCGGTGCGTCGTGAAGCGCAGCGGACCGCCGAACGACAGCAGTGTGCGCAGTATCTGCTTGCGGCCGCGCAGCGGCAGGCTGCGGACGTCCCGGCCGTCCGCGCGCAGCACGTCGAAGAGGTAGTAGACGACTGGAACCGACCTGACAAGACGTTCGGGCGGATTGCCGACGCCGAGCCGCTGCTGGAGCCGGCTGAAGCTCGTCGCGCTGCCCTCGAACGCCACTACCTCGCCGTCGACTACGAAGTCCATCGCCTGCTGCGCAGCGAGCGCCGTCGTGAGTTCGGGATAGGTGCTGTTCACCCGCAGGCCGTTGCGGGTCATCAGCGCCACCCCGGCGCCCTCGCGGTAGGCGAGGCACCGCTCGCCATCGAACTTGCGCTCGTACATCCAGGCCGGGTCGAAGAACCGGTCTTTCGTCAGAGTCGCGAGCTCCGGGTCCACCCACCCTGACGGAAGATCCGCTGTCCGCGCCATAACCCGCTCGCCGCCCATCTGATCGCCGCTGTTGTAGCCAGACACCGGCCCACCTACCTGCCGCCGGATCCCGTCAAACCCCGCGGTCTCCCCGCCGTCGGCGTCAGCTGCCAGGCTGGCGGCATGGCGAAGACGCAGTACTTCACCGCGACCACCGTCGACGGGCTCATCGCTGATGCAGACAATTCGCTGGACTGGCTGTTTCGGGCCGAGGCAGGCAACGAACGCTGAGTCGGCCTCCGGTGATCTGTACCGCGAGGTTTACGCCCAGGCCGGCGCGCTGGCCACGGGTGCGACGACCTCCAAGTGGATACTCGGGCACGCGAGGCTGCTGGACAAGCCGGCAGGCCGACCCTACAGCGGGCGGCGCAGCCGGGTCTTCAGCCACCGGCAGCCGCCCGCCGTGCCTGGCGCCGACATCAGATTCGCGTCGGGCGACGTGCGCGCCGGGCACAAGGACATATCGATCGCCGCGGGCCAGCGCAACATCTGGCTGGTCGGCGGCGGCGACCTTATCGGTCAGGTCGCCGACCAAGGCCTCCGGCCGGGCGAATGAGTGGGCGGCCCGGGCGCAGATTGTGCCGCCGCCCAGCCAGTCCCGCCGGTCCGATAATGGTCCTGGTGATTGGGCCGTCAGTGCGGCGACGGGCCGTATGCTGGCTCGGGCCGTGATCATGGCGGCGCGGAGCATGGACGGAAACGAGCGGCTCGAGATGGTTGCAGAGGACGTCAGCCTGGGCGGCCGCGCCCGCACGTCGCCATCCCAGCGCATCAGGGTCCTGCTCATCGAGGACGACGACGGCGACGCGCTGCTGGTAGACGAGCTGCTGCTGGATGCCGGCGCACCGTTCAGCATCCGGCGCGCGCGCTCGATGGCTGAGGCCAGGAGCGTGCTGGCCGACACCGCGTGCGTCCTGCTTGATCTGGAGCTACCTGACTCGCGCGGCTTGCAGGGCGTGCGAATGCTGCAGGAGATCAGGCCGGATCTCGCCGTTGTGGTGCTCACCGGCATATCCGACGAGCACCTGGGCGAGCAGGCCGTCGCTGCCGGGGCGCAGGACTACCTGGTCAAGGGACAGGTGGACGGATTCCTGCTGCAGCGCGTGGTGCGGTACGCCATCGAACGCTGCCGGGCGGATGAGACCCAGCGCCAGCTCAGCGAGGCGCGACTGTACGCAGCGGAAAACGCCAGGCTCGAGCGCGGGCTGTTGCCGTCACCGCTGCTGTCCGACGAGCGCCTGTCGGTCGCATCGCGCTACCGACCGGGCGGCGGGCAGATGCTGCTCGGCGGCGACTTCTACGACGTGGTTGAGGCCCCGGACGGCTGGGTGCATGCGATGGTCGGCGATGTCTGCGGCCGCGGCCCTGACGAGGCGGCGCTGGGCGTGTGCCTGCGGGTGGCATGGCGCACCATGATCCTGGCGGGCCGGCCAGCGGGCGAGACTCTGACCGCCGTGCAGCAGGTGCTTGAGCATGAGCGGCACCAGGACCGGCTGTTCGCGACGATGTGCATGCTCTCGGTCGCGCCGGATCGCACCACGGGCCGCCTGTCCCTCGCGGGCCATCCCCAGCCCGTGCTGATCAGCGCGGACGCCGTCCGGGAGCTGCAGGCGCCGATCGGCGTGCCGCCGGGCATCACCAAGGTGACCGAATGGCCGAGTGCGCCGGTCACGCTCGGCGATAGCTGGTCCGTCCTGCTGTATACCGATGGCCTCGTCGAGGGCAAAGTCGGCGAGGGCCCGGAGCGGCTCGGCAGCGATGGCCTGGTCCGGCTGATCGAAAAGGAGCGGGCCCAGGCTCCGGTCGGCCAGCCGTCGGTGTCGGCCGGCGAGCACCTGATTGACGCCGCTATCAGCCATGCCACGGAGCTGAATGGTGGCGACCTCGACGACGACCTGGCTGTCCTGCTGCTCAGCTGCACGCCGCCCGTCGACCCATGACCGCAGACGCCGTCGACCCCGCGACCGCACCCGACCGGACCGCCGCCGGGCCTGGTGGCGCTGCTGCCGACGGCGCTGGCACTCCGGGCCAGCGCTCACGGCTGCACAGGCTTCGCGGCCCGGCGGCCGACCAGGTCCCGGAGGCGGCCGCGGCCGGGGACCGGCGGTGGCCGCTCGGCCGGATCATCGCAGTCGCGATGGCCCTGGTGGGCGCCGTGCTCATCGCGACGATCGTGTTCGGCTCGCTCGCCATCGGCGGTCTCGACGCCGCCCGCGGCCGCGTAGTCAATGTCCTCGACCCGGCCGCGCTGCACGGCTTGGAGCTGTATGCAGCCCTGCTGAACCAGGAGACCGGGCTGCGCGGCTATCTGCTGAGCGGGCAGCGCCCGTTCCTGCAGCCATACGCCAGCGGATTCGCCTCCGAGCGCGCCCAGCTGCGGACCCTCAGCCCGCTGCTCGCGGACTTCCCCGGCGCGCGCGCGGACCTCGCCGCCGCCGTGCGCCAGGCCGAGCACTGGCGCTCCGCGTACGCGATCCCGGAGATAACGCGGGTCAGGGCTACCGGCACGCCGCTGCCCGGCGGTGACATAGCCGCCGGCAAGACCGAGTTCGACGCCGTTCGAGCGCCGCTGACGGCGTTCCAGCGCGCCATCGCCGCCCGGCGCGCAGCCGCCACCGCGCAGCTGCGCGCGGCCTCCGACGAGCTGGAGGTCACCGCCATCGCCAGCGCCATTGCGCTGCTCGTGGTGCTCGTGGGGCTCGGCGTCGGCCTGCGGGTGGCCGCGATCCGGCCGCTGGCCAGGCTGGCTGAGGATGCGCGCCAGGTGGCTGACGGCGACTTCGAGCACCAGGTGGACTCGGACGGCCCGCGAGAGGTGCACGCGGTCGCTGCCGACGTGGACCGGATCCGGCGCCGGATCCTGCGCGAATTGTCAGCAGTCCGAGCCGCGAATGTCGCGCTCGAGGCGAGGGCGTACGAGCTGGAGCGGTCTAACACCGAGCTGGAGCAGTTTGCCTACGTGGCGTCGCACGACCTTCAGGAGCCGCTGCGCAAGGTGGCGAGCTTCTGCCAGCTGCTGCAGCGGCGCTACATCGGGCAGCTGGACGCCAGGGCCGATCAGTACATCGAGTTCGCCGTCGACGGCGCGAAGCGGATGCAGGCCCTGATCGACGACCTGCTGGCGTTCAGCCGGGTCGGACGGCTGGAGCGAGACGCGGTTCTGGTGTCGTGCGCCAGCGCCCTGTCACAAGCGCGGGTCAACCTGGCGAGCGAGATTCGCAGCACGAAGGCCGTCATCGAAACCACAGACCTGCCGACGGTGCAAGCCGAGTTCTCGCTGCTGACATCCCTGTTCCAGAACCTGATCGGTAACGCGGTCAAGTTCCGCTCGGACCGGCCGCCACTGGTCCGGGTGTCCGCTTCCCGCCAGGACGAGACCTTCTGGCTGTTCTCGGTCGCCGACAACGGGATCGGTGTCGAGCCGGAGTACGCCGAGCGGGTCTTCGTGATCTTCCAGCGGCTGCACAGCCGATCGGACTATGAGGGAACCGGCATCGGGCTGGCCATGTGCCGCAAGATCGTCGAGCACTACGGCGGGCGCATCTGGCTGGACACGACCTATCAGGGTGGGGCAAACATCTGCTTCACTCTGCCGGTGGCGCCCATCGACGACGAGGAGTTCTCGCGATGACAGACCGGGGGTCGTCCCCGGGGTCACCACAGCGGGCTGGCAGTGACCTCGTCGAGGTCCTGCTCGTGGAAGACGACCCCGGCGGCGTGCTGGTGACCCAGGAAGCGTTCGAGCAGTACCAGATCCGCGGCAGGGCTGCACGTCGTCAGCGACGGTGAGCAGGCGCTGCATTTTCTGCCCAAGACCGCCGACTATGCCGAGGTTCCCGCGCCGGGCTGATCCTGCTTGACCTCAACCTGCCGCGCCGGAACGGGCTCGAGGTTCTCGCCGACCTGAAGGCAGACAGCCGGCTGCTCTCCATCCCGGTCATCGTGCTGACCACGTCGCAGGCGGAGGAAGACATCCTCCGCGGCTACTCGCTGCACGCGAACGCCTGCATCAGCAAGCCGGTGGACTTCGACCGGTTCATCGCCGTCATCGGCCAGATCGACGACTTCTTCCTCGGTCTGGTCCGGCTGCCGGCCGGTCAGATCAACCGGGATGGCGGGTTCCGGTCGTCGTAACCCCGCTGATCCGGGTAGGGACCGTGGGTGGCTCGCTCCCGGATCGACCGCGCGCCGACGCCGCTCAGCAGCGTGCCGATCGCGATCCCGAGGATCAGAAAGACAATCGAGGTAGCGGCCTTCTGCTGCAGCGGGGCCGAGGTAGTGAACGGCACGACGACGGCGAGCACAGTCGCCAGCGCGATGATCCAGCCGAAGAACATCAGCGGCCGGGGGGTGCTGAGCAGCAGGAGGTGCAACAGGCCGGTCGCGACGAGCGCCACCGCAGCCACCACCAGGACGAGGGTCGTCGTGTTCACGTCGCCGTAGGCCCCGTCCCGCATCGGTGCCAGCAGCGGGATGGAGGCCAGCCACCGGGTCACTAGCACGCCGACGAGCGCAACTAGCGCCGCCACAATCGCCGTGGCAACCCCGCCGCCCCAGAGCGCACCTGCGGCAACCGGCGACCGGTGAGACGGCGGCCGGCCCGGTCCGCCCTGGTCATGGCGCGGCGGACGGTAGCGGGATCGGTCGTAACCGGGCTGGTCGTAGCCCGGCTGGTCGTAGCCCGGCTGACCGTAGCCCGGCTGACCGTAGTCGGGCTGCGCGTAACCTGGCTGGCCGTAGCCTGGCCAGTCGGATTGATCCGGGCGAGGATCCTGTGGCATCGGAGCCGTAGTCATCTGGCTACCTGCCTTCCCGGCCAGAGTCGGATTGGCAGCGATATAGCTCACCACGTTACGCCGCCCGAAACACTGGCTTGCGGCCCACCCAGTCCGGGGGCCAGCCGTCAGCGGACCTGGTCAGGGCAGCCGGACGACGGCGCTGGCCCTGGTGAGCACCTTGGTGTCGCCCGACCTGGCCGTCAAGGCGATCACCACGCGGTTCCCGTCGAGCTTTTCCTCGATCTGGCCGCTGACGTCGATAGTGGCGCCGATGTCGTCGTCGGGCACGACCACCATGGACGAGAACCGGACGCCGAACTCCGTCACCGTGGCCAGCGGACCGGCCCAGTCGGTGACGAACCGGCCGGCCTGGGCCATCGTGAACATGCCGTGCGCGATGACGTCAGGCAGTCCGACTGACCTGGCAATCCGCTCATTCCAGTGGATTACGTTGAAATCGCCCGAGGCGCCGCAGTACTTAATCAGGCTCAGCCTGGTGACCGGGTAGCTGACCACCGGCAGCTCTGCGCCGACCGTGACGCCCTCGAAGCTGATCTGCTCGCTCACCGTGCCGAACCTTTCCGCTAGCCGGCCCGCTCGACCAGGGTGGACACCGCCGTACAGACCAGCTCACCCGCGGCCGTCCTGATCTCGGTGCTGGTCGTCAGCATGACATTGCGGCCCGCGTCGCGGATGTCAGTGATCGTGGGCTGCGCGGTCACGACATCACCAGCCGTCAGCGGCCGGGCGTAGTCGAATCGCTGCTCGCCGTGGACGACCATGGCGTAGTTGAGGCCGAGCCCCGGATCAGCCATGGCCGCGCCCGCCGCGACCATGCTGATGACGATCGCGAAGGTAGGCGGCGCGATGACGTCCGGATACCCGGCCGCCTCAGCAGCCCCCCTGTCCCGGTACAAAGGATTCGGGTCACCTATGGCCGCAGCGAACTCCGCTATCTTGACCCGGGACACCTCGTAGGGCTCGGAGGCCGCGAAGGCGCGTCCGGCGTAGTCACGATTGATGGCCATGCCACTCCAACCTGCGCACAGCTAGCCGACAGCGATGGAGCCCGGGCCGGGCGGCCGCAGGCGAAGGACCGCGCGCGGTCGCAGGCTGCTAGCGCGTCTCTCGGTGCGGCTGGTGCTTGCGGCAGAACGGGCAGTACTTGCTCAGTTCGAGCCGGTCCGGGTCGTTGCGGCGATTCTTCCGCGTGATGTAGTTGCGGTGCTTGCACTCCTGGCAGGCCAGCGTGATCTTGGGCCTCACGTCAGTCGCAGCCACGATGACCGCCTT
>JASHSZ010000094.1 GCA_030040815.1 Streptosporangiaceae bacterium | reverse complement strand
GCCTTGCGGGCAGGCTCGCGAAGATCGTCTGCGGGCGTCCCGAAGGCCCGAGAACGTTCCGCGTGCCTTGGACGAATGAATCTGTCGTAGGTTCTGCCGGTGCATTGAGGCTGCGGGTGGGGACTCTGGGCTGGCGTCGACCGGACCGGGTCGAGGGCGCTTCGCGTCGCCTACGCCGAACGCTTGGCGTGGGTGTCCCCATAATGTTGCACGCCGCAGCAGGCGAGCGCCGTCACGGTCGCTGCCGCAGCTAAATGTTCGTCCGCCAGGTCATTGACCGGAAAATGCTGAGACTCTACCTTCATGGCACGAGCGGCTACGGCTGGCCGCCGTTTGTCCGAGAGGCGGACCATGCATCGACTCCCTCGCATCTTGGCGTCCGTACTGATCGCCGCACTGCCGGCTTTCGGCCTGACCGTTGGGTTAAGCACGGCGGCTAATGCCAGCCCCGTTGGCACCGGTGCCCGGCCGGGCCCAACCGGTGCTGAGGCATCGGCCATCGCCGTCATCCGGAGCCTCCAAGTCGGCCAGCACGGAACCGACCACAGCCTGCCGGGCGCGTCCCAGGTCTCTGGGCAGGGTCAGGTGGAGAGCACAAACTGGTCTGGATACGCCGACACCGGCGGCAACTTCTCGACGGTGACAGGCACCTGGACGGAGCCGGGCGCCAGTTGCTCGCGCAGCGCAACTTACGCGGCTTTCTGGGTCGGCATCGATGGCTACAACAGCGATACCGTCGAGCAGGACGGCACACTGATCGAGTGCTACCGGGGCACCGCCTACCAGTACACCTGGTGGGAAATGTACCCGGCCAATGACATTCAGGTTGTCGGGGAATCGGTGGCGGCCGGCGACAGCATCAGTGCCTCTGTGGTGCGCAGCGGCGACAGCTACGCACTCAGCGTCACCGACTCCACCGACTCGGCCAACAGCTTCACCACGACGCAGACGTGCTCGGACTGCGACAACAGCAGCGCCGAGTGGATCGCCGAGGCACCGTGCTGTACCTACAGCGGCGGTATCTTGCCGCTGGCCGACTTCGGCAGCTGGACTGAGAGCGGCGCAACGGTGACCGAGGGCAGTACCTCCGGTGTCATCTCCTCGTTCACGGATGACGAGATCACCATGGTCGACAACTCGGGCCGCGTAAAAGCCCAGCCCGGCTCGTTGAGCAGCACCGGCAACGGTTTCTCCGACACCTGGGAGCGCAGTAGCTAACAGTCAGCCGCACCCCGCCCGGCTGCCTCGCTACTGGCCTATGGCCGCGAGGCGCCGGGCGGGGATCTCGTCCCGTACGCGGAATGGTCAACCGCCGGTGAGGCAGGCGGCCGCAGCTTCTCGCATTTCACTGGCGCGGCAGGCTGCGGAGCATGCCAACCAGATGGCCGGCGCGTTGAGTAGCCGGGGCCGGGAGTATTGGCGATTGCTCCCGAAGAACCCGCAGTGGGTGGCGCAGACGGCGACAGCTAGCAGGCCAAATTCGCCAGGCTCGGTGCATCGGCTCCTCGACCGCCGCTGACCGGCTGCCGGTTCCGGCTTGTCCCTTCCTCTGGCTCGTCGCGACCCGTCTGCTGTCTAGTGGTCACGGCGCGTCACGACGGGACGGAAACGCCGGGCTAACGCGCGAGCCACTCCTGATAGCTGGTCTTGGCGATGACTGCGTCGTCCTTGGCAATAAGGGCGTCGCCGAGGCTGCGGCGAACATGCCGGCGCTGTTGTCGGTGACGACGGTCGTCGCCATGGGCGGCGAGCGCGATTCTGCCAATGCAAAACAGGTGTCAAGACCGGTCAGGAATCGAGAAGTACCCGCCGCGCCGCCGCTCTTACCATGACCACCATGGACTTGAGCATCCACACGACACCCCTCCCCCATACCGACCCCGAGGCCTCCCTGGCCTTTTACCGCGACGTCCTCGGTTTCGAGGTCCGCAAGGACGTCGGTTCCGGTGAGATGCGCTGGATCACTGTCGGGCCGCCAGACCAGCCGGGTACGTCCATCCTCCTGGCGCCGCCGGCAGCCGACCCCGGCATCACCGACGACGAGCGCCGCACCATCGCCGAGATGATGGCGAAGGGCACCTTCGGCTGGATCATGCTGGCCACCAAGGACCTCGACGGCACCTTCGAGCGGGTGCAGGCGAGTGGCGCCGATGTCGTCCAAGAGCCGCTGGAGCAGTACTGGGGGGACCGCGACTGCGCATTCCGCGACCCCGCCGGCAACCTGGTCCGCATTCAGGAATTGCGCTGAGCGGCTGGCCAGACAGCCGCCATGGTGCTGCAGCAGGAACGGGGTTTATATGGCGGGAAGTGCTGCTCAGGAAATAGATGCCATCATCAGAGAGTCAGGTGACTGGCGAGGCGAGACGCTGTCACGACTACGCGGGATAGTTCTGGGCGCTGGGCCAGCCGTGGTCGAGGAAGTGAAGTGGAAGAAGCCCTCCAGGCCAGAGGGAGTGCCTGTGTGGTATCTCGACGGCATCGTATGCATCGGCGAAATGCTCAAGAACGCCGTACGGTTGACGTTCCCGAAGGGTGCCCAGATGAAGGACCCGAAGAAGCTCTTCAACGCGCGCCTGGATAGCAGCCGCGTCCGCGCCATCGATTTCTCTGAAGGTGCGAAGGTACCTGAGGCCGCTTTGAGGGCGCTCATTGTCGAGGCCGCGGACCTGAACATCCGAAGCCTGTGACCGGTGAGCGAGGCAAATGGCGAGGCGCCGGTGGCGCTGGTCGCCAACTCGTGCGCTCGGTGCTTGGGAGCTCATCACGTCTCTAGCGCATAACGACTGATACAGCGCTCAGGTTGTGTCGGCTTCAATCGCCCAGATCAGCGGGTTGGCGCGTAGTTCAGGAGCATGACCGATCGCGGCCGGTGATCTCGTGCATGGCAGTCGCGCTTGTCAGGCCGTAGCCGCCGGCGGGTAGTCCGCGGCCGGGGCAGGGGCGCTGGCGTGCCCTGCTGGGCGGGGCGCAGAACCAGGCCCTTAGCGTTTCCGCCGGTGGCGCGATAGAACTGCACCATGAGCACGCAGGATCGGCTTGAGCAAGCAGGGCTTCTGTACGAGCGCGCCGTGTTCGGCGGTGACGCCAGCGCGCTGCCGACGGCGGACCGCGAACTCGACGCGGTCGAGGCCGGCCTGTGCCTTGCCCGCGGT
>JASHSZ010000093.1 GCA_030040815.1 Streptosporangiaceae bacterium | reverse complement strand
TACCGAGCCGCCCGGAGTGACCGCCGCGGCGATACTCGTCACGCTCGCGGGCGTGCTGCTGGTCCGGCCGGCCTGGCTGTTCCTCACCCAGTCGGTGCCGCGCTTCCTCGGCTGGCGCCTCGGCCACCATGCGCCGCCGCTGACTGGCCGCGAGGTCCTCGCGCTGAGCTGGGCCGGCACTCGCGGTGTCATCACCCTGGCGGCGATCTTCTCGGTGCCGCTGACCATCACTGGCGGGCGCCCGTTCCCGGACCGCGACCTGTTGCTGCTGTGCGCATACCTCGTCGTGCTGGTCACCCTGGTCGGCCAGGGGCTGACGTTTGAGCCGGTGCTGCGCCTGCTCGGGCTGCAGGCGGACGAGGCCGAGGATATGCAGGTAAGGCACGGGGCCAGGCTGGCCGCTATCGGCGCCGCCCTGCGCACGGTGAACGACATGCAGGCCAGCCACGAGATCCCGGCCGACGTCGCGGAGGCGGCGCGCGTCTCGCTGCGCCGCCGCGCGGACCGGCACGAGGAGCTCTACAGCATGCTGGCCGACACCGGCGGCGACGCGGGCTGGACTCCGGAACTCGAGGCGTCTGTCCACGTGCAGCACGCGATGATCGACGCGCAGCGAGAAGAGCTGCTCCGGTGGCGAGACAGCGGCCGCCTATCCGACTCCTCCCTCCGGACGTTGCAGCATGAGCTCGACCACCAGGAGAGCATCATCCCCGGCAGCTAGCCGCGGACGCCCGCGCTGCTCTCCGGCCGGTCGATAATCCGCAGCCAGCTGCCGTCCGGCTGGCGCTGGGCTACCTGCACCCGGACACCGGTCCCGTCAGCGGACGGCGTCGAGCACAGGGCGATGTCGCCGTAGCGCAAGGTTGGCAGCGGCTGCTCCTGGGGCACGGGCAGCGGCACGTGCTCGGCGAACTGCGCGAGCACTGCGCGGATGGCGCCCCGGCCCACGGTTTCCTGGCCCGGCGGGTAGGCCATCACGGCATCCGTCGCGTATAGCTCTGCCATGCCCTCCGCATCCCGCTCATTGACCCGGTCCACGAACAGCCGGGTTAGGTCCTCCGGGGTGCGGGCAACCTCGCGCGTCCGCGGCATCGCTGCTCCTTTCAGATTCCAGTGGCGCTATGTTCCACGCTGCTGCGCTCCCACTGAGAAGTCCAGGACACGCTGGTGGACGTCAGCATTGGCGCCGACGCCGGAGAGCTTCCGCAACCATGGGCGACGGCCAGGCGAGCGCCAGAGACCAATGGCGACCTTAGCGTCAGAAATTCTGCGCTGGTTGCCGCTTTGTGACCCTGACGACGGTCGCCTTGGCTCGCCAGCAATCGTCATGGCGTCCTCAGGGTCGCCATCACCCTGCTGACCGGACGCCATCGGACTCGGCGCGGGCAGCGGACCGGACAGCCGAGAGTGCGTGACGTAGCGTGGAGTGAGTGGAGTGATCAGCCTCGCCTGTCCGACCGGATGGCGTGGCCGGTGCAGGACGTGCACCGGCTTGACCTGGCCTGCAGCGGAGGAGGAAGCGATGACCGAGCGCCGACACGAGTCCGAGGACCTGGAGGACTTCGAAGTCCTCGACTCATCCGACACTCTCATGGGCCCGCCGGGCGACGATCCGCTCGATCGCGGCGTTGCGACTCCGGAGCGCTGGTCAGCACCGATCAGGTCGGGCGGCACAGCCGAGGAGCAGGAGTCCGGGGAGTCGCTGGACGAACTGCTCGCCGAGGAGGAGCCAGACGTCGGCGCCGCAGACGACGACGATGAGTTCGAGGACCCGGACGAGAACGCACCCGACGACGACGTCCGGCGGGCGCTGCTCGACGATGGCCCGGACCCGCGGGCCGGGCGACTCGTCGCCGAGGACGAAGAATATGACGACAACCTTGACGACGGGGAATCTGTCGGATATGACGCCGGCATAGACAGTGGCGCGGCGACAGCCGAAGAGGCAGCTGTCCACACGCTCGGCGACGAGGACTCAGACTCGAGCGACTGGCAGTCCTGATGTAGACCCCGACACGCCGGGCCACGTGGCGGCCGACGATGCGACCGGAGGAACAGCGATGACCAACGACGGCACCGGCTACGAGCCGGAGGACGTGCTCGGCGGGCGGGACCGGACGGAGCACGAGGACGAACTGGGCGGCGACGCGCCCGGCCGCGAGGACGAACTCGGCGGCCCGGACCCAGGCTGACGGCTTCGGCTACCCCGGAGCTGGCCCCGATTGCGGCCGCCACAGGTCGGTGATGGCGATGTCTAGCTCGGCGAGCAGACGGCGCAGGAGCGGCAGTGACAGCCCGATCACGTTACTGGGGTCTCCGTCGATCCCGTCGATGAAGGGCGCCCCGCGCCCGTCGATACTGAATGCCCCGGCCAGCTGGAGTGGCTCGCCGGTGGCCACGTAAGCGGCTAGCTCGGCGTCGGTGGGGGTGCCGAATCGGACGACGGTGGCGGCGACGCCGCTCGCCTGCCGCCCGGACCGGCCGTCGATCAGCCGATGACCGGTATAGAGCACCGCCTCGCGTCCGGCGAGCCCGCGCAGCAGGGTGATGGCGCTATCGGCGGACGGGGGCTTGCCGGTCGGCATGCCGTCGACGTCGAGCAGCGAGTCGCAGCCGAGCACGAGCTCGCCGGGATGCAGCGCAACGACGGCGGCAGCCTTGCGCTCGGCCAGCACCGCTACCAGCGCCGCGGTGCCGAGGCCCGGTTCAGCGGTCTCGTCCGCGCCGCTCATCACGACGCGCGGCTCGATCCCGGCGTCGCGGAGCAACCGCAGCCGAGCGGGTGATCCGGATGCGAGGGTCAGCGTTCGGGCCGCTGGGCGGCTAGCCCAGGCCGCTTCCACGGGCAGCCTCCGGGCCTAGCCGGGCGCGTCGCCGGGCCCGGGGCCGGTCGCGACCGGTCGGCCCGGATCGGCGATCCAGCCCGACCATGAGCTGACGTAGAGCGCTGCCGGGATGCCGATCATTGCCAGCGCCAGCACCTCGTGCGCTGCCACCACGCCCGACCCGCAGTAGGCACCCACCCGCTGGTGCCCCGCGGCCTGCGCGTGCTCGGCCGCACCGTCCTGGCCGTTCTGCGGGACAGTGATGCCGAGGCTGGCGAACCGCGCGCGCAGCTCGTCGGCGGCACGAAAGGTCCCGTCCGGGCTGACGTTCTCCGCCGACGGCGAGCTCAGCGCGCCCGGGATGTGGCCGGCGACCCTGTCGACGGGCTCGGTCTCGCCACGGTAGCGGGCCGGTGCCCGCGCATCGAGCAGGATGCCGGACCGGGCGATCTCGGCAGCACCCACCGCGTCGAGGACGGGCAGCTGTCCCGGCCGCGCGGTGAAGTCGCCCGGCACCGGCGAGGCGTCTGCGGTGCTGACTGGCAGGCCCGCCGCGACCCAGGCCCGCAGACCGCCGTCCAGCACCCGGACGTCGTGGTGACCGTGGAAGCGAAGCAGCCACCACGCGCGAGCAGCAGCTGTCGCATCCGCCTCGTCGTACACCACCACCGGGCCGCCATCGCGGACGCCCGCGGCGCGCATGGCGGCCTCGAACACAGGCGTATCCGGCAGCGGGTGCCGCCCGCCGTCGCCGGGCGGGCCGGCCAGTTGAGTGTCCAGGTCCGCGTAGACGGCGCCGGGCAGGTGCCCAGCCCGGTAGCCGTCGACTCCCGGCGGCCCGCCGAGCCGCCACCGGACGTCAAGCAGGACCGGCGCGGTGGCTGCCGCCACCGCGTTCGCCAGCTCCGCGACGCTGATCAGCGGATCGACGTTCGACCTTGGCATCTATTCGCGCTCCCCTGTGAATAACTGGCAGTTACCTGTGTACAACTTGGCCACTGGCCGTGCATTTTGCCGCCGTGGCTGTGGATAACCAAGTGTGCGCCCGTCCCGGCGCGTCATGCTACGTAGGTG
>JASHSZ010000753.1 GCA_030040815.1 Streptosporangiaceae bacterium | reverse complement strand
CGCCCTGACCCGCAGCTCGGCGTCGGCGAGCCAGCCTATGTAGCCCGGATTGTCGATTTCCTTCGTCAGCTCGCCGCTGACCAGGTCCAGCCTGTACACATCGTGCAGCTGCGGGTTCGCCTGGTTCAGACCGAGCAGTACCTCGTCCGGATGGCTGCGCTCGAGCCCGATGATCTGGGTTTGCACGCCGTCGAATGGGGTCAGGTCCCTGTGCTGCATGGTCTGGAGATCGACGTCGTACAGCCGCCAGTTCTCGTCGCCGTCCTTGTCCTGGAGGTAGAGCAGGTGACGGTCGTCGTGCGCCCAGGCGAACTGGCGGATGCCGCGGTCGGCGTCGTCGGTGACGACGCGAGCGGCCGTCCAGTCGACACCCTGGTCGGCGCTGATCGGCGCAAGCCACACGTTGAGCACGCCCTCGTGTGGGGCTATCCAGGCCAGCTGCGAGCCATCAGGGGAGATCCGCGGCATGATCCGCTCGGGGTTACCGAACAGGACGGGGAGGGGGATTAGTTCCGGCATGTCGCCATGCTTACCACGCCCACCGGGTAGTCGCGGCCGCCAGTGCGGCGCCCGGCCAATGGAGCCGCGGCGGGCTGGCAGACTTGGCGCATGGATGGTCAGCCCGAGGCGCTGGTAGACCTGGACGCGATCCAGGCGAATGTGGCCGCGCTGCGCAGGCACGTCGGCTCCGCTCAGGTGATGGCTGTCATCAAGTCCGACGGCTACGGGCACGGCATGCTGGCATCGGCCCGTGCCGCGCTGGCGGGCGGGGCAACCTGGCTGGGCGTGGTGCAGCTGGATGACGCGATCGAGCTTCGCCGGGCGGGGTTCACCGTTCCGGTGCTGAGCCTGCACGGGTGTCCGGACGCGCGGCATGCGCAGGCCATCCGGCGAGGCATCGACATGACCGCGGGCACGACCGAGCTCGTGGATCAGATCGCGCGGGCGGCGGAGGGCGTCGGCATTCCTGCCAGGGTGCACCTGGAGGCTGACACCGGAATGGGCCGAGGCGGCGCGACCGCTGCTGACTGGCCGGGCCTGGTGCACGCGGCGCTTGCAGTCCAGGCAGCGGGGCTGGTGCGGATCGTGGGGCTGTGGTCGCACTTTGCGTGCGCAGACATCCCTGGCCACCCGTCAATCGAGCAGCAGCTGACGGCCTTCCGCGAGGCGATCTCACTGGCAGAGCGCGCGGGCGTTCGGCCCGAGGTGCGACACCTCGCGAACGGGCCGGCCACGCTGACCCTGCCGGACAGCTACTTTGACCTGGTCCGGCCCGGTGGTGCGGTGTACGGCCTATGCACGCTGCCGGGCGGCGTGCCGGGCTGGCTCCGCCCGGCCATGACCCTGCGAGCCCGGCTGATCCAGGTCAAGCGAGTGCCCCGCGGCATGCCGGTCTCCTACGGCCACCGGTACGCCACTGCGCAGGCGACAGCGCTCGGCGTGCTGCCGCTCGGCTACAACGAGGGCGTGCCGCGGCTCGCTTCGAACTCACCCAGGCTGATGTTCACTAGAGGGCGGCGGGTGCCGATCGCCGGAACCGTCAACCTCAACCACGTCATCCTGGATCTGGGCAGCGGCCCCGCGGAGCCGGGCGACGAGGTCATCCTGTTCGGCCCCGGTGATCACGGTGAGCCGACCGCTCAGGAGTGGGCGGAGGCGCTCGGCACGATCTCTTATGAGATTGTCAGCCGTTTTACCGGTAAGGTGCCGAGAACTTACTGTGGAGTAACAGCGGCTGAGGAGGTCGCTGCGCTCGGTGGCGCTGGCACCAGCACCGACGGGAGTACCGATGACCAGGTGGCGACGGCTCACTAGCATCGCGGGCATCGCCACCGGCGTCGTGGCGGCCGGGGTCGGCGGTGTGCTGGCGGCGGAGAAGATCGCGGTCGGGCGGATCCGGCTTGGCCCGGACCCGGCTGCGGGCCAGCCGTTCGGTCAGCTGCTGGGAACGCCCGTCGAGGTGCGCGCCGACGACGGGGTGCTGCTGCGCGCCGAGATTACGGGCCCAGCCGACGCTCCGATCACCGTGGTGTTTTGCCACGGCTACTGCCTGAATCAGGACGTGTGGCACTACCAGTGGCTGAGCCTGCGCGACGACACGCGGCTAGTGCGCTGGGATCAGCGGGGCCACGGCCGGTCCGATCTCGGCGATTTGCGACACGTCAGCATCGACCAGCTCGGTGCTGACCTCGCCGCCGTGCTGGCCGCCACCGTGCCCGGCGATCAGCGCGTCGTGCTGGTCGGGCACTCCATGGGCGGCATGACGATCATGGCCCTGGCCGATCAGCACCCCGAGTTGTTCGGTGGCAAGGTCGCCGGCGTCGTGCTGATCTCGACCGCCTCGCACGAGGTGGACGCCACAATCTGGCTGCCGGGTCCGATGCGCCCGGCCGCTCGCCTGGCCGGACCGGCTCTGGTACGCGGCACGGCCAGCGGTCGGCGGGCGGCGCTGGCTGAGCGGATCCGGGCTGCTGGCGGCGATCTGGCGTTCCTGACCACGAGACACATGGCGTTCGGCGACGACGACGTCAGCCCGACGGTGGTGGACTTCCTCGAGCGGGTGATCCGAGCGACGCCCATCGAGGTAGTCGCCGGCTTCTACATCGCGCTGCTCGAGCACGACAAGCGTGCCGCGCTGGCTACCCTCGGCCGGGTGCCGGTGGTGGTGATCACCGGCGCGCTGGACCGCCTCATTCCACCGGTCAGGGCTGCTGCTCTCGCCGTGGCTATCCCAGGCGCCCGGCTGGCGCAGGCGCCGGGGGCCGGCCACGTGATCATTCTGGAGCAACCCGACGTCGTCACCCAGGAGATTGCGGGCCTGGTCAAGGAGGTCCGGTGACGGTGCCAGATCGGGGGCCCGGCCCCCCGAAGCCCCCCGCGGTGCCAGATCGGGTGGACGAGCAGGTCTGCGTGGCCACTGCCGCCGAGATGCGGGGCCTCGGCGAACGGCTCTCCGGGCTGTTGCGGGCAGGTGACCTGATCGTCCTCTCCGGCCCGCTCGGGGCCGGCAAGACCACCCTGGCCCAGGGCATAGGAGCGGGTCTCGGCGTCCGCGGCCAGGTCACCTCACCCACGTTCGTGATCGCCCGCGTGCACCCGAGTCTCGGCGCTGGGCCCGACCTCGTGCATGCCGACGCCTACCGGCTGGGCAGCCGATCCGAGGTCGACGATCTTGATCTTGACGCGGACCTGGCCACCGCTGTCACCATCGTCGAGTGGGGCGACGGTCTGGTCGAGGACCTCGCGGACAGCTTCCTTTCGATCGCCATCGAACTGGGCGCCGGGCCGGCCGACGCCGCCGAGGCCGAGGCCGGTCCGCGGACCGTGCGCGTCACGGGATCCGGTGAGCGCTGGCAGCGGCCTGAGTCCGTGGCGGCAACCCGCCTCGCCCTCACGGGAGTTGCGGCCCATCGTCCGGATTGTCCTGCGCACCACACCTTGCGCAACTAAACTGCGGGTCACTCAGCCGATCCCAGCAGGAGGCAAGTCGTGGCCGAGCAGGGCTCACCCCCCGGCCGCTTGACCCGCCGGGCCGAGGGTGACCGGCACGGGCACCGCGCGGCAGAGCCGGGGCGGCGGCCCGGACGGACGGCCGCGTCGCAGCGGCCAGGCTGGCGGCGTGACGCCTTTGGCCAGGACGACACCGATGCAGACCTGCCGGCGTGGGCAGGGCCGACCGCCCGTCCGGCTCGGCCCGGCGGGGACAGGCGTCGACCGGATCCGTACGCTGGCAGCTTCGTCGCCGAGGCCCAGCGCCGGGACGCCGGTGACGGCGGGGCCAACGGTGCAGTGCCGGAGCCGGTTGCCGAGCGCCCGCCGACCCGGCGCCAGAGCCGGGCCGCGGCCACCCGGCTCCGCAAGTCGCGCCGGCGCGTCTACCGATGGTGCGCCGTCGCCATCGTCGTCTGCGTCATCGGCGCGGTGAGCGCGGTGCTCGCGACCAGAAGCAGCCCTAAGCCGCAGTTGTACGTCACCTCGCTGCAGCCGGGTGAGTTCAAATCCGTGCCGAGCGCCTGCAGCAGCGTGACTGCGGCCGTGCTGGACCGGTACGTGCCAGGCCCGGGGCGGACGACCACGAACCAGTTCTCCGGGACGACGCAGAGCGAGTGCAGTTTCACCGTCGACGCTAAGCCAGTCTTCCGGCTGCTGGAGGTGACAACGGTGGCCTACCAGCCGTTCGCCGCTGCCAGCGGCAACGGCAGTGCGTCGGCCAACGCCAAGGACAACCTGGCCCTGGTGAGACAGACGCTGACGGACCCGGGGAAGAAGTCGCCGTTGTCGCCCGCCCAGATCATGCCGGTTGCGGGGCTGGGCCAGCAGGCCTTCGCGGGTTACCAGCGGGAGACCGTCGGCGACATCGTCAGCAACGTTGTCACCGTCGTCGTGCTCGACCGCAACGTGCTGATCACCGTGGAGCTGTCGGCCCAGCAGTCGCCGGGCTTCGCCTCGACACCGACCGCAACGCTGCAGGCCGGCGCGACCGCCGCCGCGCGGGACGTGCTGGCCAAGGTGCTCACCCAGCCGACCGCCTGACGTCCGGCAGCGCGGGCCTGCCGTACAGGCGGGTCCGTACCACAGCCCCGCCGTCATTAGGCTGGCTAATCGTGCTGCTGCTCGCGCTGGACACCGCGACCCCGGCGGTGACCGTGGCTGTGCACGACGGCTCAGCGATCGTCGCCGAACTGTGCGTGGTCGACCCGCGCCGGCATGGCGAGGTCCTGGCGGGGCTCGTCGACCAGGTGCTGCGCAAGGCGGGTGCTGGCCGCGGTGACCTGACCGCCATCGCGGTCGGCACCGGGCCGGGCCCCTACACCGGGCTGCGCGCTGGCGTCGTGACCGCGCGGGTTCTCGGTAGCGCGCTGCAGATCAGGACGGACGGTATCTGCTCGCTCGACGTGATCGCCGCCCAGGCGGTAGCGGGCGCCGAGAGTTCCGACTTCCTGGTAGTGACCGACGCCCGCCGTCGTGAGGTGTACTGGGCGCGCTACACGGCCGACGGCGACCGCGTGGCGGGACCTTCCGTGGGCAGGCCGGCGGACCTGCAGACAGACCTTCCGGTGGCGGGCGAGGGCGCCGTGCTCTATCCGGAACTGGGCTGCCGGGTGCTCGCGCCGCGTTATCCGGCCGCCGGGCAGCTCGCCCTCATCGCCGCGGGACGGATCTCGGCAGGCCTGCCGCCAGGCTTGGCCGAGCCGCTGTACCTGCGCAGGCCGGACGCCAGGGAACCCGGTCGGCCCAAGAGGGTGACGCCGTGACGAGCATGCAGCTCCGCCCCATGACCACCGCTGACCTGGACGCGGTGCTGACTCTGGAGCTGGCGGTATTCGGGGACGAGGCGTGGTCCCGGCAGATGCTGGCCGGGGAGCTGGGCCAGCAGCCGGAGAGCCGGCTGTACCTGGTCGCCGAGGAAGACAACCAGATCGTCGGCTACGCCGGGCTGCTGGCCGCCGGCGGGCAGGCGGACGTGCTGACCATCGCGGTGGACACCGCGCGATGGGGGCAGGGTGTGGGCTCCGCGCTGCTCCGGCAATTGCTCGCGGAGGCCACCAAGCGCCGCTGCACTGAGGTGTTCCTGGAAGTCAGGGCTGACAACAACCGCGCTCAGCGCCTCTACCACTGGTGGGGGTTCGCGGAGGTGGGCATCCGGCGCGGCTACTACCAGCCGTCGGGCGCCGACGCGATCGTGATGCGCCGCCCGCTCACCGGTCCGGCGCCCACGGGTCCCGGCCAGGACGATGAGGCAACCGGGGAGGCTCGCGCATGACGGCGCCGTTGGTACTCGGCATCGAGACATCGTGCGACGAGACGGGCGTCGGTCTCGTCCGCGGCCACGAGCTGCTGGCCGACTCGGTGGCCTCAAGCGTCGACGAGCACGCCCGGTTCGGCGGCGTGGTGCCCGAGGTGGCGAGCCGGGCTCACCTCGAGGCCATGGTGCCCACCGTGAACCGCGCGTTGTCTGCGGCTGGCGTCCGGCTTGCCGACGTTGACGCGATCGCCGTGACCGCCGGGCCAGGGCTCGCGGGGGCGCTGCTGGTCGGCGTGTGCGCGGCCAAGGCCTACGCCCTGGCCACGGGCAAGCCGCTGTATGGCGTCAACCACCTCGCGGCGCACGTGGCCGTGGACCAGCTGGAGCACGGGCCGCTGCCCGCACCGGCCATCGCGCTGCTGGTGTCGGGCGGCCACTCCTCGCTGCTGCTGGTGCCCGACCTGGCAGCCGAGGTAGTACCCCTCGGTGCCACCATCGACGACGCAGCGGGTGAGGCCTTCGACAAAGTGGCCAGGGTGCTCGGCCTGCCGTTCCCCGGCGGGCCGCATATCGACCGTGCTGCCGTAGCCGGCGACCGGGACAGCATCGCCTTTCCCAGGGGCAAGTACGCCGACGGGACCAGCGACTTCTCGTTCTCGGGACTGAAGACCGCCGTGGCGCGATGGGTGGAGGCGCGCGAGGCGGCAGGGCAACAGGTGCCGCTGGCTGACGTTGCAGCATCCTTCCAGGAGGCTGTCGCAGACGTGCTGACCCGCAAGGCTGTCGCGGCGTGCCGGGCGAACGGGGTCGATCACCTGGTGATCGGCGGCGGGGTGGCGGCCAACTCACGGCTCCGCGCGCTTGCCGCGGATCGGTGCGCGGCGGCGGGACTACAGCTCCGGGTGCCCCGTCCGGGCCTCTGCACCGACAACGGCGCCATGGTGGCGGCGCTCGGCGCCGAGCTGGTCGCCCGCGAGGTGCCCGCGTCGGCGCTGGACTTCGCCGCTGACTCCTCGCTGCCGGTCACGCAGGTTGTCGCGGCCTGACCGGCGTCACCGCCGCTGCCAGCGCAAACGGCGCTGGGCGGGGGCGGTGTTGACGGGCCCGAGATGGCGGACTAGGGTGCAGTGCTGGCACTCACTACGGTAGAGTGCTAACGACGACAAGGTTGGTCTGGCTCCCGCGACGGCAGGCCGACATGGTCGACTCTCTAGTCAGCTAGCCCTTTCCGGAGGGGGAGGTCAGATCGTGACGACCGCCACCAAGGTTGTTCTGAAGCCGCTAGAAGACCGGATTGTGGTGCGCCCGCTCGAGGCCGAGCAGACCACCGCGTCCGGGCTGGTTATCCCCGACACCGCCAAGGAGAAGCCCCAGGAGGGCGAGGTCCTTGCGGTCGGTCCCGGCAGGTTCGACGACGCCGGCACCAAGCGCGTCCCGATGGACGTCAGCGTCGGGGATGTCGTGCTGTACAGCAAGTACGGCGGCACCGAAGTGAAGTACCACGGCGAGGAGTACCTGGTGCTCTCCGCCCGTGACGTGCTCGCCGTCATCGTTAAGTAGCGAGCGGATCTCGCGCGCGGGCCTCGCCCGCGCCGGGCTGGTGCACACCGCCCGGCACCGCCCCGGCTCGGCTCGCGGCACGCGGAGGAGACTCCGGCGTGCCCGACCTGGTCCGGGGCGGTGGCGTGATCGGCCGGGTTACCGGCACACCACCGACACTCCGTACGGCACACAAAGACACTGAGGAAAGCACATGGCCAAGAGCCTTGAGTTCGACGAGGATGCCCGGCGCGCGCTCGAGCGCGGCGTGAACCGCCTCGCGGACACTGTGAAGGTGACGCTCGGCCCGAAGGGCCGCAACGTCGTCATCGACAAGAAGTGGGGCGCGCCCACCATCACCAACGACGGCGTGACGGTGGCCCGCGAGATCGAGCTGGAAGACCCGACGGAGAACCTGGGCGCCCAGCTCGCCAAGGAGGTCGCGACCAAGACCAACGACGTCGCCGGGGACGGAACCACGACCGCAACCGTGCTCGCCCAGGCGATGGTGGCCGAGGGCCTGCGCAGCGTCGCGGCCGGCGCCAACCCCATGGAGCTCAAGCGCGGCATCGACGCGGCCGCGGCGGCGATAGCCGAGGCGCTCGGCGAGATCGCCCGTGACGTCGAGGAGCGCAGCGAGATCGCCAACGTGGCGACCATCTCGGCGCAGGACCCCAAGATCGGCGAGATTATCGCCGAGGCCTTCTCCAAGGTCGGCAAGGACGGCGTCATCACCGTCGAGGAAGCACCAACGATGGGGATCGAGCTGGAGTTCACCGAGGGGATGCAGTTCGACAAGGGCTACATCTCGGCCTACTTCATCACCGACGCAGAGCGCATGGAGGCGGTGCTGGAGGACGCCTACGTCCTGCTGAGCGGCGGCAAGATCTCCTCGATGCAGGAGTTCCTGCCACTGCTGGAGAAGATTGCCCAGACCAAGAAGCCGCTCCTGGTTATCGCCGAGGACGTCGAGGGCGAGGCGCTGTCCACGCTTGTGGTCAACAAGATCCGCGGCCTGCTCAACGTTGCCGCGGTGAAGGCGCCCGGATTCGGTGATCGGCGCAAGGCAATGCTCGCCGACATGGCCATCCTGACCGGCGGCCAGGTCGTCAGCGAAGAGGTCGGGATCAAGCTGGAGCTCGCCGGCTTGGACGTGCTCGGCCAGGCCCGCAGGATCGTGGTGACCAAGGACGCTACGACGATCATCGACGGGGCCGGCGCGCAGTCTGAGGTTGACGACCGCATCCGGCAGCTCCGGATCGAGATCGAGAACACCGACTCGGACTGGGACAAGGAGAAGCTGCAGGAGCGGGTGGCCAAGCTGGCCGGCGGCGTTGCCGTGCTGCGAGCCGGCGCCGCTACCGAAGTCGAGCTCAAGGAGAAGAAGCACCGGCTCGAGGACGCCATCTCCGCCACCAGGGCCGCCATCGAGGAGGGCATCGTCCCCGGCGGCGGCGCTGTCTTGGTCCAGGCGGCCGCCAAGCTTGGTGACCTGGACAAGAAGGGCGACGAGCTGACCGGCGTGCAGATCGTCAAGCGAGCGCTGTCGGCGCCGGCCCGGTGGATCGCCGAGAACGCCGGCGCGGAGGGCGGCGTAGTAGTAATCCGGATCAGCGAACTGCCGTCCGGGCACGGCTACAACGCCGTGACCGGCGAGTTCGGCGACCTGATGGCCCAGGGCGTGATTGACCCGGTGAAGGTGACCCGGTCGGCCGTGCAAAACGCCGCCTCCATCGCCGGCATGCTGCTGACCACCGAGGTACTGGTCAGCGACAAGCCGGAGCCAGAGGATGCCTCGGCGAACGGCCACGGCCACGGCCACGGGCACGGACACCAGCACTAGGACTGCAGCCGCGGCGCCTAGCCGCTCCTGCTGTTCGCGGCCCTGCCGCGGGCGCCATCCCAGCGCCCGCTGCAGGGCCGCTTCGTTGCTGGCGCGGGATCCGCCTGCGCCTGATTGCGAGCTGGCAAGATTCAGCGGGCCTCGGGCGCGGATCCTGACATCACTTATCTTGTAATATCTCTTCCGAAATTAGGCCCACAGTGGTTTATCACATTCTACGGCCGGATTTTAATTTCCCAGGTAATTACTTAGAGTAGAGATCTGACTACGCATGGTTATCACTTTACCTGTGTGTCAGCAGGACTCCTCATTGTGACCTTTCCGTTGTTATTTTTGATGTTGGCTTTACCCGAGGATTGGGGAATCACGATCTCGTCCGGACGGACTTGTCACCGCTACCGAATCTGGGGGATCGGGTGGACTCGACGTCAGCCGGGGCCGGGCCTGGCTACATCGGAGCGCTGGCAGACCTTGCGCGGCATGGTCAGCCTGCTGCAATAGAGACATTACTGCGACATATCAGGCCAATAGTGGTCCGCTATTGCCGAGCCAGGATGGACAGCATTTCCGGTCATTACTACGCGGCCGACGATGTAGCCCAGGAAGTGTGCATAGCAGTCCTTTCTGCGCTCCCGCGGTACCAGGACATGGGCCGGCCATTTGTCTCGTTCGTATTCGGGATCGCGTCACACAAGGTGGCGGACGCCATGCGGAGCGCCGCACGGCAGGCTCTGCCAACCGCCGACGTGCCCGACGGCCCGGACGACAGGCCGGGTCCCGAAGAGATGGCGCTGGCCTACCTTGAGGCTGAGTGGGTGCGCGCGCTGCTGGCCCGGCTCCCCAGCCAGCAGCGCGAACTGCTCGCCCTGCGCGTGCTGTTCGGCCTGTCTGCTGAGGAGACGGGCCAGCAGCTTGGCATGTCACCAGGTGCAGTTCGGGTTGCGCAGCACCGCGCGCTCGCCCGCCTGCGCGCCCTCGTGGCAGAGGAGTCGCTGGCCGAGACCGCGTAGCCAATGATGATTCGTATATAGACGATAAATCCCTCATAGTGACGAGCCGAGGTAGCGGGCAAGTGCGGCGCGCCCGGTTGGGCGGCGATGCCCATCACGGCGCGGCCGGTCACTAGGATGAAGGCATCCCACAGGCCCCGGACACGGAATGTGATATGAGCGACGAGAAGTTCGGCCCGCCCGCGCTGACCTTCGACGATGTGCTGCTGCTGCCCGCGCACTCGGCGGTCATGCCGAGCGAGGCCGACACGACGGCTCGGCTGACGCGGCGCCTGTCGTTGCGGATCCCGCTGCTGTCGTCGGCCATGGACACGGTGACCGAGGCGCGGATGGCCATCGCCATGGCGCGCCAGGGCGGGGTCGGCGTGCTGCACCGGAACATGTCGGTGGAGGAGCAGGCTCAGCAGGTCGACACCGTCAAGCGATCCGAGGCAGGCATGATCACCAACCCGGTGACCTGCGGTCCGGATGCCACCGTGGCGGATGTGGACGAGCTTTGCGGGCGGTACCGCATTTCCGGCGTCCCGGTTACGGACGCCGACGGCATCCTGCTCGGCATCGTCACTAACCGGGACATCCGGTTCGAGGTGGACCACCGACGCCGGGTTGCCGAGGTCATGACGCCGATGCCACTTGTGACCGCTCCGGTCGGAGTCGGCAGGCCGGAGGCGCTGGCGCTGCTGAGTGCGAACAAGGTGGAGAAGCTGCCGCTGGTCGATGAGCGGGGTCGGCTGCGCGGCCTGATCACCGTCAAGGACTTCACCAAGAGCGAGAAGTTCCCGAACGCCACGAAAGACGCCGAGGGCAGGCTGGTCGCGGGCGCCGCGATCGGCGTCGGCGAGGACGCCAAGCGGCGCGCTCAGGCGCTAATCGAGGCTGGTGCCGACTTCCTGGTCGTCGACACCTCGCACGGTCATGCTCAGGCAGTGCTGGACATGGTCAGGCAGGTTAAGGCCAACTCGCGGATCGAGGTCATCGGCGGGAACGTCGCCACCAGGGCCGGCGCCCAGGCGCTCATCGACGCCGGGGCGGACACCGTCAAGGTCGGCGTCGGGCCCGGCTCGATCTGCACCACGAGGGTCGTGGCAGGCGTCGGCGTACCGCAGATTACCGCGATCTACGAGGTGGCGCTCGCATGCCAGCCCGCAGGGGTGCCGGTCATCGGGGACGGCGGCGTGCAGCACTCCGGCGACATCGCCAAGGCCATCGCGGCCGGCGCGGACACTGTCATGCTCGGCAGCCTGCTCGCGGGCTGCGAGGAGGGGCCGGGCGAGCTGGTTTTCATCAACGGCAAGCAGTTCAAGCTGTACCGGGGGATGGGATCGCTCGGCGCCATGCGGAACGCCGAGCGCGGCAAGTCGTTCTCCAAGGATCGCTACTTCCAGGACGACGTGCTACGCGAGGACAAGCTGGTGCCGCAGGGCGTGGAGGGCCAGGTGCCCTACCGCGGGCCGCTCGGGGCGGTGGCCGGCCAGCTCGTCGGCGGCCTTCAGGCCGCCATGGGCTTCTGCGGTGCACGGACCATTGCAGAGCTGCAGCTTGCAACTTTTATCCAGATCACCAGCGCAGGCCTGGTGGAGAGCCACCCCCACGACATCCAGATGGTTGCCGAGGCGCCGAACTATGGCGGCCGGCGCAACTAGGCCGGCCGCGCCGGTCCGGGCGCGCGCGTCGCGCACTCGCATGCGCGGGCGGCGCGGCTGCAGGCCGCGTAGGGGCGGGAGAGCAGGGTGAGCGTGATGGAAATCGGGCGCGGGAAGAGCGGGCGGCGCGCGTACGCGCTCGACGAGATCGGCATCGTTCCCTCCCGTCGGACGCGGCATCCGGAAGAGGTCTCGATCGCCTGGCAGATCGACGCCTACCGGTTCGAGCTGCCCCTCGTCGTGGCCCCCATGGACAGCGTGGTGTCGCCGGCGACCGCGATCGCGATCGGCCGGCTGGGCGGCCTTGCCGCGCTGGACCTGGAAGGTCTGTGGACGCGGTTCGACGACCCGGAACCGCTGCTGGCAGAGGTGGCGGAGCTCGACGATGAGGCGGCGACCCGGCGGCTGCAGCAGATCTACGCCGAGCCGATCAAGGATGAGCTCATCGGCCAGCGGATCGAGGAGATCCGCGCCGCCGGCATCACGACCGCGGCCCGGCTCTCGCCGCAGCGCACGGTGCGTTACTACAAGCCGGTCATCGACGCTGGCGTGGATATCTTCGTGATCCGCGGCACCACCGTGTCGGCGGAACACGTCTCCGGCCGGGCCGAGCCGCTCAACCTCAAGCAGTTCATCTACGAGCTTGACGTTCCTGTCGTCGTCGGCGGCTGCGCCACCTACACGGCGGCGCTGCACCTGATGCGCACCGGCGCGGCCGGCGTGCTGGCCGGATTCGGTGGCGGGTCGGGGCATACGACCGCGGCGGTACTGGGCGTCGCGGTGCCGATGGCGACGGCCATCGCGGACGTCGCAGCCGCGCGCCGGGACTACCTCGACGAATCTGGTGGCCGGTACGTCCACGTCATTGCGGACGGCGGCATGACCCGCAGCGGCGACATCGCCAAGGCGCTGGCGCTCGGGGCGGATGCGGTGATGGCCGGGTCGCCGTTCGCGCGCGCGGCCCAGGCACCGGGCCGCGGCTACCACTGGGGCAGCGAGGCGCATCACCCGGACCTGCCGCGCGGCACCCGGCTGCGGGTGGGCACCGTCGGCACGCTCGAGCAGATCCTGCTCGGCCCGTCCACGGTGGCGGACGGATCCATGAACCTGATGGGCGCGCTTCGCCGGA